>SBFR01000091.1 GCA_006227105.1 Bacteroidota bacterium | reverse complement strand
AATTCAAAAATTGGATCCTCAGTGTCCAACAGATGAGCAGGTATTTTGGAAAGATCTGTGTCCAAGCCGACACATAAAAATGATCGCTTTATTCTGATCTGATCAATGAGTTGTTGCCTTGTCATATGATTGCCTCTTGTCCTTTTAATTTTTCAGCGTTCTCCGCAAGTTTCAATGCATCGATCATTTCGGAAATATCTCCGTTCATGAATGCGCTCAAATTATAAATTGTCTTGTTGATCCTGTGGTCGGTGATCCTTCCCTGAGGATAGTTGTATGTTCGGATCTTTGCAGATCGGTCTCCTGTAGAGACAAGTGTTTTTCGCTGAGCTGCTCTTTCATTGTGAACACGATCAAGCTCCATTTGATAAAGTCTTGAGCGCAAAACAGAAATAGCTTTTTCCAGGTTCTTATGTTGCGAACGTCCATCCTGACATTCAACAACAAGACCTGTTGGAATGTGGGTCAATCGAATGGCAGATTCTGTTTTGTTGATATGCTGACCACCCGCACCTGATGCTCTAAAGGTGTCTTTTCTAACATCGTTCATATCCAGTTCGAAGTCAACTTCTTCTGCTTCAGGCAAAACGGCTACCGTTATCGCAGATGTATGAACCCGTCCTTGTGACTCTGTCTCAGGAACCCTTTGTACACGGTGCACCCCGGATTCAAACTTTAACATTCCATAGACACCTGCTCCTGTAACTTCTATTGCGATTTCTTTATATCCTTTTACAGAACCTTCAGACGAGTTGATCACTTCGTATTGCCAGCCCAGCTCTTTAAAGAACATGGTATACATCCTAAAGCAGTCTTCAACAAAAATACATGCCTCATCACCACCGGTACCGGCACGTAATTCCATGATGGCATTCTTGTCATCTTCAGGATCTTTCGGGATCAATAATAGTTTGATATCCTCCTCCATTACCGGCCTTTTTGACTCAAGTTCTTCGATCTCGGACTTGGCCATTTCCCTCATTTCAGGGTCGGTTTCAGTTTCAAGTAGCGCACGGGCACTTTCTATATTTCCGAGGAGGTTCTTGTATTCTTTATAAACACCATCGATCTCTTCAAGATCTTTATACTCCTTATTTAACTTCACGTAACGTGTCATGTCCGAAATAATATCCGGATCGACAATCATTTTACCGACCTCCACAAAGCGAAAATGAATTGCTTCAAGTTTTTTTAGCAGATCAGTCATTGGATTTAGTTATAAGTAAATTCCCCATAAGGAGAACGGATAGTTAATTTTTTACCTTGATTGGATTCAACTCTTCCTACGATTTGAGCATCGATGTTGAAGGATTTTGAAATAGCTATGATCTTTTCTGCTAACTCAGGAGAAACATAGATCTCTATACGGTGCCCCATGTTAAATACCTTATACATCTCACTCCATTCTGTATTCGATTCTTCCTGGATCAATTTGAATAAAGGTGGAACCGGAAACAAATTGTCTTTGATCACATGAACATCGTCCACGAAATGCAATACTTTCGTTTGCGCACCTCCTGAACAATGAACCATTCCATGGATATCTTTTCTGTGCTCGTCAAGGATCTTTTTAATTACAGGTGCATAAGTTCTTGTCGGAGAAAGTACCAATTTACCAGCGTCGATCGGACTGTTTTCGATCTGATCAGTTAATTTTTTCGAACCGGAATACACGAGTTCCTCAGGGACAGAAGGGTCGAAACTTTCAGGGAATTCAACCGCCAATGAATGGTCAAAAACGTCGTGTCTTGCTGAAGTCAATCCATTTGATCCCATTCCGCCATTGTATTCAGTTTCATAGGTTGCCTGACCAAATGAGGCAAGTCCGACGATGACATCACCACCCTGGATGGTATGGTTGGAAATCACATCTTCTTTTTTCATTCTGCAAACAACCGTTGAATCAACGATAATTGTACGCACAAGATCACCGACATCAGCCGTTTCACCTCCAGTTGAATAGATTCCAATTCCCTGTTCTCTCAAGGTGCCTAGTAATTCTTCTGTACCGTTGATGATGGCAGAGATCACTTCTCCAGGAACAAGGTTTTTGTTTCTTCCGATGGTTGAAGACAGTAGGATATTATCTGTTGCTCCAACACACAGCAGATCGTCAATGTTCATGATCAGCGCATCTTGAGCAATTCCTTTCCAAACAGAAATGTCTCCTGTTTTTTTCCAGTACATGTATGCAAGAGAAGATTTTGTACCAGCTCCATCTGCATGCATGACAATGCAATATTGATCATCTCCGGTTAAATGATCTGGAACGATCTTACAAAATGCCTTCGGAAAAAGACCCTTGTCAACATTTTTAATTGCATTGTGGACGTCTTCCTTGCCTGCTGAAACACCACGAAGGTTGTATCGAGTATCTGCCATCTGATTTTGAAAAGGCAAAGATAGGACAAATCTATTTTGCGGGTAGTATTAATTCTGATGAAAAGACCTAATCGAGAAGGTAGGTGTCTTTCTGATCAATTGTTCGTGTTAAATTTTCTTCCGATTGAACAGGAACTTGAGATACAGTGAAAATAACCTTCACATGAACTGTCCAACTGTTGTCTGGATTTTTTTTGCCACTGATGTACCCGTCAAGGATATCCTTTGAGTCTTGAAATAATAACCCACCCGTTAGATGGTATTTGAAATTGATGTTCTTTAACTGATCGCCCATCAGCTCAAAATTTGATTCATTTGTTGTTATTTCAAAAGAAAAAGAGTGTTCATTATTACTACAACCAATGGATGGATCACTGTACCTGTAGGAATAATTGAATGTTGTAACATTGGCGTTCTGCGAATACGAAGCATTGATTGAAGGAATGGGTTTGTTTTGAACTTTAGGATTCATTATTACAACTTGATCTTCCGTCAATACTTCCAATATTCTTTTTTTGTAGTTGTAAATGCCCTTTTTATTGATCGTGAGTTCATAATATCCATCAGATGTACCTCCAACATTAGGAATTAGCAAGTTACCAGATTTTGTCCAATTTACTGTTGTGAAATCGACTCCACCGATTAGATCATTAGGAACTTTTAGCTCAGTGGTGTTAATTTGTCCGTCTTTATTGTGGATTATAAATTCTGTCAGGTTTCCTTCTTCAATAGTGAGTGATACGCTCCAACTACTATCTGGGCTTACATAGCCAGGAAGTTTTTTTGTTGAAATTTGATTGGTTTCTGTATTGATTGATTGTTCGGTATGATCAAATATAGAGGTATCATTAGTTGTTGAATCAACTTTTTCGTTCGTTGAATTACATGAATTCAAAAAATAAAGAGTTACTATAAGGAAAAGAAATCTCATGCCTGAGGGAGGCAAAGACAGTGCCAAATCATGATTTTTTTTGAACGAGTAATCGGTCAAATAAGAAATGCAATTGGTACCTTATTGTTTCTGGAGATAACGGATCTTCATGGGATTTATGTTTGCCAAGAAAGATCACCTCGCCTTCTTTTCGATCGAGAATAACACAGTGAAATTCTGAGCTAAATTGAGAAGGTGAGTCTATCAGACCTCTAGAGAATATGTACAACAGTGCAGTACCGGCCTGATGTGCCTTGAATAAGGCATCATTTTTATAGGTAGCCCTCTGATAAATGAATAAACCGTAATCCGAATTGCTTTCCTTCAGGATATCATAAAAGAACTCGGGAGCTTTTTTTTGTTTTCGAAAGGAGTTATTCTCGAAAAAAACACGGATAGAATCCTCTAACTGAATGGTTCTATGGGAGTTTGATTGAAGATAATTCAAAGGAATCTGTTCAAGCTTTCGTTCTCTTCCGAAAATAGGATGGTCATCTACTGAAAAAGATTCTAATCCTGCATAGATCGTGTCCACCATCATTTGAGCAATGTCTTTGTTCAATTCTCTTTTCTCAAGACTACTGATATAGAATTGGGTTGAGGGGTCAATCACCAATAGTGTATCTATGACCTCGAATAATTTTTCATTTCTCTTCAAAAAGGACCTTGACTGCCCTAATGCTGATGTGCAGAAACAGATCAAGACAAATACTGTTACTCCCAGTTTTTTCAATGCAACTGATTTCATGGTTAATTGATCCTTATGAGCAGAAAAACAAGTTGTTAATCACATTTTCCGATTTGCCACGTAACACCCGCTGCCAATTCTGGTTCTAAACCATAGAAGAGATCTTTGTCCACCTGAGGATCAAAATTCGCTATGTCAAGGCTAAAGTAATAGGGTAGTCGAACCCCGTAGTAAAAGGTTGAGCGACCTCCGATCCGAATGGTGTGATACAATTCAGGGGATGCGCAACTTGTGAGGTGCGTATTGTATTTAATTATTCTGGCATTTCCATAATTGGTGATTGAATGATACCAGGCACTTGTTTCCACACTACTTAATCCAATTTTCGCATTCAGATTAAAACGAATTCCATGTACGACGCTGAACTCATGAAAATAACCTAGACCTAATTGAACTCCGATCGAGCGACCAGTGTTTTCATAGGTGATTAGGTGGTAGTTTACCGAATTGTCTTGATAATCCTGATTTACATTTTCATAGGGAGAATCTACCCGATTACCCGTATAAAGAAGTGAGGTGTCGTAACCGATGAAGTTGGTTCCATATGATCCACCAAAAATACCAGCTGACCAGATAAATTTTTCTTTGAAAACCTTTTGATAGTGAACTGTGAAGTTCAGGTTGTCGAACCTCGTGCCTATTTCCACTCCGATTCGTTGTTGTGAACATAAGGTAAACGAAAATGCTAAAAAGCACAGAAAGATGAATCGTTTCATAGTAGGTGTGTTTCCAATAGAACGATCAAAGAACACAAATTATTTTTGAGAGGAATAAGATTCTTTGAAGGAATGGACCAACTGCTTGATTTTCCGCTGAATATCTTTATCCAGGAATTGGTCCGAATCTTTTGTGCGCCTTATATCTGAATTTTTAAAATACTCATAGAATAAACACGCCGTTGCAAATGTGCCTTTTCGATTTGGATGAGCGTTGTCACCATCGTATAAATTGATCTTATTCTCAAGATGTTTCCATAGCTTTCCTACTGGAATAACTTCCGCATTGATCATCCGGCCAAGTCGCTTATATTGCTGGTGCAATGCTTCTTCCATACCCTCAACCTCTTTGTATTTCCATGTTGCAAAAAGATAGATCTGACCTTCCGGATTTTTTTTTCTAATCTCCAGTGCCCATCGTTTCCCATTCTCGAAAAACTCCGCAGGTTTAAAAATAGGGCCCGAACTATATTCTTGTAAGATGACCTTGTCCCACAACTCACTACTAAATTGAGACCTGGTATCGCTATCATTCAAATGGATCGAAAGATGGTATTTGCCTTTTGCCGCTCTGGTGATGTGGTGATCTTTCGGTTTTTCCCCATTTCCAATCAGATCAGCAAGGTGTTGATCAACTCCTTTGTTTCGGTACGTATAACTGTTTCCAATAAATAGGATCTTTTCCTTTTGATCCTCCATTTTCTTCGGTTCTTTTTCCATGAAATTGAAAAAAGAAAAGGCAATAGAAACGGAAAGCAATATGAAAGGAAATCCAAATTTCATTGATTCATCTCTTTGGGAAACTAAAGTTAATAAAAAAAACGCCCCCATTTGGAGGCGTTTATTCGATAGATTTTTTAGTCAATACAAAAATGAACTGCCAATTCTAATTGATTGAGTTTTCGAAGTGCATTGGAGAAAGTGACATATGAAAACATGTCTTCTTCCCAGGAAATCATTTGTTCGATGGAATCATTGTATTTTTTCCTGTTTTCTGTGTTAAGCACTGTTGCTTTTTCCTGCATTGGAGTAGAAAGCATTGAATACAGACTTTTAACGTTTTCCTTCAATTCGATCAAGCGTGGACGCGGTTTTCCACTCTCGAGGAAAAAGAAACGGTTTGTGTGATTGATCTCTTTACCAAGGTCTCTCAATAAGTCTGAAACCTCCGCTTGCTCACCGTTATTCATATGTAGGATGAGTCCTTTTTTTAATTCTGTGATTTGATCGATCAGTTCGTTTGCTTTTCTTTTTAATTCATTTGAAACCGGCATTGTGTCGGTCGCATGCAGTTCAGCCAGACCAGTCAGTTGAATCAATTGAAGATCTGTTTGGTTCTCTTGAAAATCGGTCCATTTGCTGCTTCTGAGCTGAGTCAGTGCGAAAAGCAATCCTATGGCTACGAGGATCAAGACAGAGGATATGATCGTATTTAATTTGGTTTCTTTCTTTCTAATTCCACTGAAAAAGAAAAGAGGTAGAAAAACAAAGAAAAGGAAACCAAGCGACGACAACCACATGATATTTGCACCTGGCCAATGCATGATCTTGAATAGCGTGGCAAGAGAGATCACAATTCCAAATACAGTGGCTACACCTAGAGTAATTTTTTCTCTAGTAGAATTGGTCTCTTTGGTTTTAAAAATAAAGAGGATCGGCAGAAATATAAAACATAGGGTCACGATCGACAGGAGTATCATAACCGAGGCGCCTGGCCAATGCATGATTTTGAAGAGTGCTCCTGTTACGAATGTAAATGCCGTAAATCCGGCGCTGATGATCATTGTTCTTTTCATGGCGTAATAATTTTTAAATCGCATTAATAATTCTGTTTCTTCCTGGATTTCACGAAGCTCTCTTTTGAAAAAACGAGGCAGTACTTTTGTGTAATGATCCTGAAAATTTGCTGGATCATTCAATTCCTCTTCCAGAACACAACAGATATGGTCGAGCAGGCTGAACCTAAGTTCTTCCAGTTCGATCCCTTTCTGTTCAAGGTCCTCGAGGATATACTGCACTTGTTCTTCGCTAAGAACAATCATCTTATCCAAGATTTGGTTTCAGATCCAGCAGAGTGATCATCGTTGCGATGAAATCTGTGAACTCATTCACCTTTTCAGAAGCGATCTCTCGGCCGCTGGGAGTGATGGCATAGTATTTCCTGAGACGGTTCCCTACATTAACAACCTCAGTGGTAAGTATCCCCTGATTTTCCAGTGCATGCAATGTAGGATACAATGCGCCTTCAGTCAGTTGGATCTTACCTCCGGTCATGTCCTTTACCTTTTGGGTAAGTTCGTAACCATACATTTTTTCATTCTCCGTAAGCAACTTTAAAATGATCGTTTTTAAAGTGCCTTTGATCAATTCTGATGAATACATAATACAACTTTATACTAAAGTAACATAAATACATAAGAAAATTAGGTATTATTATACTTTTTATGAATAAGACTATAATGGAACGATAAAAAAAGGGAACATGATTTTATCCTAAACTCACGTTGAAACTACCGTCTAATAAGAGTTTCGAATCTCTTGGGCCTGAAGATCCAGGAACAACGAATCCCTTAATTACCCCCGTCTTTCCTTTTTGAATAAGATCAAGTAATTGTGATTCAGTCAATTTTTTTCCAAGAATTTCAAATGGAATTTTAAAACCACATTCTTTGAAGTTAGAGCAACCCACGGCTGTTTTTCCTTTGATCAGTTTGGCTGATTTGCATTTTGGACAATCGATGCTTTCCAGGGATGGTTTCTCTTTTGGCGACCTCGGCGCTCTGGTTTTCTTTACAGGTTGAACTGCGACAGGTTCCACTTGGATGCGAGCATGTGTATTAAAAATGACTTGATCCGTAACTTCTCTGACCATGCCGTATAGCTCCTGCTTAAAAACATCCGGTTGATACTCTCCTTTTTCGATCAGTCTTAACTTTCGCTCCCACTGACCTGTAAGCTCGGGACTTTTAAGCAGATCATTCTGAATCGTGTCAATAAGGTCCATTCCGGTTTGTGTGGCGATAATATTCTTTCGCTGCTTTTCGATATACTTCCTACGGAAAAGCGTCTCGATAATATTAGCTCTGGTGGATGGTCGTCCAATACCATTATCCTTCATCAACTCGCGCATTTCCTCATCATCAACCTGTTTACCTGCAGTTTCCATCGCTCTCAGAAGGGTAGCTTCGGTATAAGGTTTTGGAGGTGATGTTTTTCCTTTGTGCACAAAGGGTTCATGTGGACCTTTTTCTCCTTCAGTAAACGTAGGTAGGATTTTTTCCTCAGAAGCAGACTGATCCTTTGTTTTGGATCCCTGATCTTCAAACACGAACCGCCATCCTGGTTCAAGGATCTGTTTTCCGGTTGCCTTGAATTCGAGTTTGTCAACCAGTCCGATGACAGTCGTATTGCTCACCTTACACTCCGGATAAAAAACACCTATGAATCTTCTGGCGATCAGGTCGTATACTTGATTCTCCACAGGACTAATTCCACTAGGATTGACTCCAGTCGGGATGATCGCGTGGTGGTCGGTTACTTTTTTATCGTCAAAAACGGCTTTTGACTTTGGGATAGGAGCTTGTAATAAAGGCTCGATCAGCTTCGAATAGTACTTCATACCCCGTAAAATTCCCTCTACTTTAGGGTAAATGTCTTCTGAAAGATATGTGGTATCTACACGGGGGTATGTAACGATCTTTTTTTCGTAGAGACTTTGAACGTATTTAAGCGTTTCGTCAGCTGAAAAGCCATATTTTCTATTGGCTTCAACCTGCAACGAAGTAAGATCGAATAACCTCGGATTTCCTTCTTTCCCTTCTTTTTGTTCGAAGGTGGTTACTTCAAATTCATGCTGCTTCAGATACTCGAGTCCTTTGTTTGCCTTTTCTTCTGAAGAGAGTCGGTCGATCTGACAAAGGAATTCTGTTTCTCGATAAATGGTCTTTAGCTCCCAGTACTCAGATGAGGTAAATGCGTTGATCTCCTTTTGACGCTGGACGATCATGGCCAAAGTAGGTGTCTGTACCCTTCCGATCGAAAGCGTCGCTTTTCCTCTTCCGAATTTCGCGGTAAAGGCTCTAGTAGCGTTTATTCCCAGTAACCAATCGCCAATGGCTCTTGCCGAGCCGGCGGCATATAGATTATCGTATTGCTTAGACTCTTTTAATTTTTCAAAACCTTCTCTGATCGCTTCTTCCGTTAGTGAAGAGATCCATAAACGTTTTACAGGTTTTTGACATTTGGCCTTAAGCAACACCCAACGCTGGATCAATTCTCCTTCTTGACCGGCATCCCCACAGTTGATTACCATGTCACATTGCTGAACGAGATTTTCAATGCACTTGAATTGTTTTTGAACCCCGGCATCATCTACCACTTTTATTCCGAAAGAGGGTGGAATGATAGGTAGATCTTCCAGTCTCCAGTATTTCCAACGTTCGTTGTAATCGTGAGGTTCTTTGAGAGTACAAAGATGTCCGAATGTCCAGCTGATCCAATAACCATTGCCTTCCCAGTAGCCGTCTTTTCTTGACTTAGCCCCCAGAACTTCTGCGATGTCTTTCGCAACAGATGGTTTCTCAGCTATACAAAGGATCACTTTTTAAGATATCTTTTTATGGTAAAGGGAGCTTCATTTTTTTCGTCCTTTTCCCAATTCAGAACTTCGTGGATGGTCCAGTTATTTTCATCGAATTCAGGAAAGAAAGTATCTGCCCCATAAACTGCGTTTACGTGAGTGATCATCATCTCATCCACACATTCCAGCTCCAAAGCCAGTCGATAGATCTCTCCTCCGCCAATGATAAACACGGTTTGATCTTCCCCATTGTAAAAGGATAAACAATCTTCTAGGGAGTGAAAAACTTTAGCTCCATCAGCTGAGAAATCAGTATTTCTTGTGAGGACAACATTTTCCCTGTTCGGTAGCGGTCTGAATCTTTCCGGAATTGAATCCCAGTTTTTTCTGCCCATTACCACAACATGACCGGTAGTGGTTTCTTTAAAAAACTTCATATCGGCAGGTAAATGCCACATGAGGTCATTGTTTTTTCCGATTCCTCTTTCGAGGTCCATGGCTACGATCAGTTTCACTATCATCGGCGATTCTTTTTATGTTCAACTGTCCTTTAGACGGCTACTGCACCTTTGATATGAGGATGTGGATCATATCCGACCAATTCGAAATCTTCGTATTTGAATCCGAAAATATCCTTTACGTTTGGATTGATCTTCATTGTTGGCAATGGTCTGAAATCACGTGACAACTGAAGTTCTACTTGTTCAAGGTGATTACTGTAGATGTGAGCATCACCAAAAGTGTGAATAAACTCACCCGGTTCAAGATCACATACCTGTGCTAACATCATTGTAAGTAATGCATAAGAAGCAATGTTGAAAGGAACTCCCAAGAACGTATCCGCACTTCTCTGATACAATTGACAACTCAACTTTCCATCCGCCACATAAAACTGAAACAGGGTATGACAAGGAGGTAATGCCATGTTATCCACATCTGCTACGTTCCAGGCAGAAACAATATGTCTTCTTGAATCAGGGTTATTCTTCAATGAATGAACCAGCTTTGTGATCTGATCGATAGTTCCACCTTTTCCATCTGGCCAGCTTCTCCACTGGTGACCATAAACAGGACCTAGGTTCCCATTTTCGTCTGCCCATTCATCCCAGATCGAAACGTTATTTTCTTTTAAGTACTTTATGTTGGTATCCCCTTGAAGAAACCATAACAATTCGATGATGATCGAGCGAAGGTGTAATTTCTTGGTCGTAACTACCGGAAAACCTTCTGAAAGATCAAATCGCATTTGATATCCGAAAGTGGAGATCGTTCCGGTTCCGGTTCTGTCTTCTTTTCGTGTTCCTTTGTCTAAAATGTGCTTTAAAAGGTCGTGATATTGCTTCATTGATGTTGTCTGTTTGGCGAC
>SBFR01000187.1 GCA_006227105.1 Bacteroidota bacterium | reverse complement strand
CCGTACGCTTGTAATTCGATGTCAATTCCCAGGATTAGAGGATCCGCCTGAACAGCAGATGTATCGTACTTTCCGTCTGCATAGGGTTCAATGGCATTGTTCAGAGCAGAGGTAACAATGTACCGAATTCCTTTTTGTCCTCTCAGGTTTTCCTCGTAAAACCTTTCGATTCCTGCTCTTCCAATATTGTACCCAGGGCGGTAATACGGATTTTCATCAATTTCTTCTCGGGTCACTTCTGCCAGGTATCCAAGGATATTGGCTCCGTTAGCATATGGGTATCTTCTCATGCTGGTGACTTCCTCATAGAATCCAGGGAAATCATCCAGATGCGGAGCGATCTTCGAGATCTCTTCCAGAGTTAATTCTTTCAAGAATGGATAGGCTCTTCCCCTCTGATAATTGGAGGTTCGTTTGCCTGTATGTTTGTTGTAGTACGTCCCTTCACCCTCAACGATCTCTTTAAAACGAGCTCTTACTTCATCAACGGTCCAACCGAGTAGTTGAGCAAAGGCAACAGTGTCAAGATCCTTGATCTCTTTTTCCACCATCATCAAGTTGTAATAGGTGGTGTTCGAAACTACTTTCTTGTGATTTCGGTCAAAAACAACTCCTCTCGGAGGAATGATCTCCCTTCTTTTTTCAGCGATCTGTTGTGCACGAAGGGTCCACGAATCATCGATCACCTGCATGTAGAAAAGACGTATCGTATAGATCATCCCAACGATCAGGACGAAGGCAATGATTACGTACTTCCGTGCATCCAGATTCATCTTGACTTAGGCTTATTTATAATCAGCATTTGTATCAAGATACAGAATGCAAATGAGATCGGAAAACTAAGAAGTGTTTTCTGCAGGATAAAGAAAATGGCATCGATCCTGAACATTTCAAGTAAGAAAAACCAGAAATGATGAATGAATAACAATATTCCAAACGTATAGATGAACCACCTGTTTCCCATTTCAAAGATGTTCGGCTCCTTTAACACATCGTACCCTTCTCGAGGAGAAAATGTCTTGAAGATCACCGGTCTCAGATAAGCGAAAAGAGTCAATGACGATGCATGAAGTCCATACGTATTCGAAATACTATCGATAATAATCCCCATCGTAAAGGATAACACAAGTATTGGAATCACGCCTAATTCGAAAGGTAGAAGGAAGACGAATAAGGGATAGATCAGCAACTGGATCCCTAAACCAATCTCCAATTGATTCAACACGAATGACTGAATAAGTGTCAGAAGCACAAACCGAACGCTATGTTTGATGATCTCATTCATTTTCTTCGTCCTCTGGGATAAGTGATTCCAGTTTTTGTTGTTCTTCCAAAAGAAGATTTCTCACCACATAAACTCTTTGAAGGGTTCTAAAATCTTCTGCATAGCGAATAATAACGTCCCAAATTGGCTTGCCTTCTACAGTTTTCAGCTTCTCCACTTTCCCTACAGGAATACCGTAAGGGAAAATTCCCGATCCGCTTCTCGTGACCACCTTCGACCATCTTTTAATGTTCAGGTCATTCGAGATCCCAGAGATCTGTCCTCTTCTGGGGTCTCTTCCATCCCATTTCAATAGTCCAAATAATCCAATTGGCTCGATCTGAACATCGATGTTGATGTCTTCGGTCAATACCGATTTAACCACTGAAAAGTGTTCGCTTGAAATATGAATGATCCCAACCACACCCTTGTCTGAAAAAACACCCATTCCTCTTTTGACACCTTGTGCCCAGCCAATATTCAATGTGAAAAAATTATTCGCTCTAGTTACGGTTGAGTTGATGACCTTTCCAGGGATGTATTCGTATTGTTGATGAAATAGTGTATCATTGATCTTTACCCATCCATTTTCCATTCGGATATAGCTCATGGGTAATTTCTCACGGAGATACTTGTTCTGCTTCTGAAGAACATTACTCGTTTTTCCCAGATTCACGTACTTCGTAACCTCATTTCTGGCATTCAACATTTTACCCGCAACATACGATGCACTGGTCATGTATTGTGCTCTAGGGAAGTTCAGAAAGGTAAAATAGGTAGACAGCGCAAAGATCTGCAGTAACATAAAGATCAGAAAGACTTGAAATCGCCTTAAGAAGGCTATCAGATTGCGCATGAACAAAAATAAAAAAGTCCCGCCAATTTAGGTGCGGGACTTTCAATTTAATCTTTGATCAGGAATTGATACCTGTCAATATTCTTTAAGGCAATGCTGGTACCTCTTGCCACAGCTCTTAGCGGATCTTCTGCAATGTGCACAGGAAGCTTCGTTTTTGCCGAAATTCTCTTATCCAGTCCTCTCAACATTGAACCACCACCAGCTAAATAAATACCTGTCTTGTAGATGTCGGCAGATAATTCAGGAGGAGTCATTTCCAGTGCACTCAGGATCGCTTCTTCGATCTTCGAGATCGTTTTGTCAAGCGCATGAGCAACTTCACTGTACGAAACGACAATTTCCTTCGGAATACCTGTCATCAAGTCTCTTCCACGAACCGCGAAGTCTTCAGGTGGATTATCCAATTCAGGTAAAGCCGCACCCACTTCAATTTTAATCTGTTCAGCAGTTCTTTCCCCAACAAGGATGTTGTGCTGACGTCTCATATATTCTTCAATGTCATTCGTGAAATCGTCACCTGCAATACGGATCGACTTATCACATACAATACCTCCAAGGGCAATAACGGCGATCTCAGAAGTACCACCACCGATATCAATGATCATGTTCCCCATTGGTTCTTCCACATCGATACCGATACCAATAGCCGCTGCCATTGGTTCGTGAATAAGGTAAACTTCTTTCGCACCAGCATGCTCAGCTGAGTCACGAACGGCTCTTTTTTCTACTTCAGTAATTCCTGAAGGAATACAGATCACCATCCTCAAAGTAGGATTGAACAAACTTCTACCCGGGTTGATCATTTTGATCATTCCTCGAATCATCTGTTCGGCACTTTGGAAATCGGCGATCACTCCATCCTTTAGCGGACGAACTGTTTCGATCAGCTTATGCGTTTTACCATGCATCTGCTGAGCCTTTTTCCCGATCGCAACAACCTTTCCGGTCTGAATATCCTTTGCGACGATCGATGGTTCATCAACCACTACCTTGTCGTTCAGAATGATCAGCGTGTTTGCCGTACCTAAGTCGATAGCAATCTCTTGTGTTAAAAAGCTGAAAATTCCCATTTTTGGTTGGCTTCTTTTTTAATGTATACTAAGTATAGTCAGTTTCTTCGTAAAAATTGATTTTTTGTTACAATTTTCGACAAATAACTTCTTTTTAATGTTTAAAATGTCTGTTTCCTGTGAATACCATCGACAAACCGTGTGCGTTGCAATAATCAATTGACAGTTCATCCTTGATCGAACCACCCGGCTGGATCACTGCAGTTATTCCCGCTTGATCAGCAATTTCTACGCAATCAGGAAACGGGAAAAATGCATCCGAAGCCATCACCGCTCCGTTTAGATCAAATTCGAACGAGTTTGCTTTATGGATCGCCTGACGCAATGCATCGACACGTGAAGTCTGACCGGTTCCACTGGCAAGCAATTGTTTCCCTTTTGCAAGAACGATCGTATTTGATTTTGTATGTTTCACGATCTTATTCGCAAAGATCAGATCTTCGATCTCAGAAACCGTCGGTTGATTTGTTGTTTTTGGAGTCAGGTGATCCGCATTTTCAGTGATCAGATCCTTATCCTGCACAAGAACTCCATTCAAAATCGTTCTGAATTGCTGCTGAGGAAGCTTATTGATCTTTTGAACCAAAATGATCCTATTTTTCTTGGATTTCAACAACTCAACAGCCTCACTGCTATATCCTGGGGCAATGATCACTTCACAAAACAGATCATTGATCAATTCAGCGGTTGCAAGATCGATCGACGTGTTTGAAATTAGAATTCCACCGAAGGCAGAAACAGGATCAGCAGCAAGTGCCGCTTCATAAGCCTCTTTTAGTGTTGTTCTTGTTGCTACACCGCAAGCGTTGTTATGTTTCAGGATCGCAAATGTCGGAGCATCTCCTTCAAATTCCTGAATAAGATTAACAGCAGCATCTACATCCAAAAGGTTGTTATAAGACAATTCTTTGCCATTCAACTTTTCAAACATAGCATCCAAATCTCCAAAGAAAACACCTTTTTGATGAGGGTTTTCTCCATATCTCAATACGTTAGCTGGACCGAAACTTTCTTTGAAAGAATCCATGCTGCCCTGATTGAAATAATTAAAGATCTGTGTATCATAGTGCGAAGAAACGTTGAATGCATCTCTCGCAAATGCTTTTCTCTGATCCATAGTTGTTGCCCCACCTTGCTCAGTTATGATCGAAAGGAACCTTCCGTATTGAGCCTGTGAAGGAATGATCACTACATCCTCGTAGTTCTTCGCCGCTGCTCTGATCAATGAGATACCACCGATATCGATCTTCTCAATGATATCCTGGTGCTCAGCACCTGATGCTACCGTTTTCTCAAATGGATATAGATCAACGATAACCAAGTCAATCTCAGGAATTTCAAATTCAGCGATCTGAGCCTGGTCTTCCTGTAAACCTCTCCTGTTCAAGATTCCACCAAATACTTTTGGGTGAAGGGTTTTAACTCTGCCTCCAAGTATTGAAGGGTACGATGTAAGGTCTTCGACTCTCACTACAGGGATGTTCATGTCTTCAATGAAACTCTGAGTTCCACCTGTTGAATAGATCACTACACCATTTTTGTGAAGTTGCTCTACGATTGGTCCTAAACCTGTTTTATCAAATACGGAAATTAATGCTGAATTGATCTTCTTTGTACCTGTCATGTTTGTTGCTGAAAATGAAAGTGCAAAAGTAGTCTATTTTCGTGAATAATAAAGAGATAATTAACAAAAAAGGGCAGTTCAATGAACTGCCCTTATCTCACTATCAGACTTCTTTTAAAGCTTCACAACTCTTCGAACTGTTTGTGCTTTTTCTGAAATCAATTGAATTTGATAAACTCCCTTTGAAAGACCATTCATATCGAATGTTATCAAGGCGTTTTCTTCATTATTTTTCGTTGAGATCAATTTACCTGTCATGTCATAAACCATTACCTCAACCGACTCACCCTGAATTGATGAAAGATCTACGACAAATGATTCATTGAATGGGTTTGGATACACCGACACATTGATAAAGAATGGGTTTTCCTCTATCCCCAAATTGTTGATGTAAGTGATCGTTGTTGTACACGTTTGTGTATTCCCACACTGATCTGTCGCCGTAACAGTAATGACATTTGACCCGTTCTGCAATGCAGTACCAGCAGCAGGAGATTGAGTTTCGTTCACTACTCCTCCAGCACATGTCGTCGATGATGTTGCTGTCGCCGTAACATTAGGAACTACTGTTGATTGCGTTGCATAAATTGTCGAATTCCCAGGACACTGAAGTGTTAACACTCCAGAAGGAGCAGCCTGGATGTTGATCGAATAATCTTCAACTTCTCCCCATTGAGAATCTCCACAAGGAGTAATCGCTCCATCATCTGGCTGATAAGACAGACGACATCTCATTGTTACCGTTCCGGTAACAGCAGTCATTGGAACTGTAAAAGTGAATTGATTCGACCATCCAGTGCTAACCAATACATATCCTACTTGTTCTCCAGCGTCATTGAAATCAAGATCATCGTTCCAGTCGATCCAAACTGCAATTTCGTCGTTTGTGTAGGCTCCAGCACCCTGACCGGTAACAGTTGGTGAAACCGTAACGGTGTATTGAGCTCCTTTGTTCAACGTAGTACTTGTACCAGTATAGTTTCCATAATTGGTACATGCAGTGGTATTATTGATCGTATTTAACGTTACGTTAGAAATATACTCATCGCAGTTCGTTGACGTAGCCGTACACGGTGTTGTAGCGACAGAAACAATGATGTAATTTGTTTTTGTTTCAGTGTCATTACCGATTCCATTGGCAGCAGTCAATGAGATCGTGTATTGTCCAACTGTATTGAATGTAATCTGCGGATTCTGAGAGCTCGCTGAAGTACCTCCTGCATATGCCCATCCGGTTGCCGGAGAAACTGTCCATGCCCATGAAGTTGGAACACCGGTCGTAAGATCTGTAAAGTTCACGGTTGTTCCCGGAGAAACGTTTGTCTGGTTTGCCACAAAATCAGCAATTGGTGGAGCAGGAGCAGAACAAGGATCTGCAGATCCGGCAAGGGTCAAAGCACCCGTATTTCCTGGATCCAACCAAGGCTTCAATTGTCTGTTCGCAGCAGTTCCATTACTTTGCCAGTGGTATGACATTTTTCCGTACAAATCCGGAGATGATTGAGCTGTACAGTATGACGAACCACCAGTTAGCGTACCAATAAGGTAGCCTTGTGAGTTATTGAACAATGCAGATCCAGACGATCCACCTTCCGTAACACCATGACCATTTGAATTTGCTGTCCAGGTAACTCTCCAGTGTGAACCTGTAGCAGAACCCCATTGAGTACTCACTGTTGTTCCCGTGAAAGTTGAAATTTTCTTAATATCTCCTGCAGGATGGTGGATACTTGCTCCTCCAGTAGTCGCTGAAGTATTTGCATTCCAACCTACCCAATATGCATTGAAATTGGCTGATTTTAAGTTGTTGATAATTGTAGTTTGGTTTGATGAATTTCCAAGTTTCACTAGTAAGAAATCCGAACCAGAGTTTCCTCCACCATCACCTGAATCTGCGATTCGAACACAACCGGTAATAAAATAATCATCCAAAGTACCGGCAACCGATGGGTTGGTACAGTTTGGCGATTCATAACGGAAATAAAATCTCCATTGATTCATGTTTGAGGCTGATGTTGATACCCCACAGTGCAATGCCGTAAGAAAATAAGGTGTACAATCTTGAGCCGTATTGTTGATCAATGTTCCTGAACACCATCCGGCACCTGACCCATCTACTACGTAAATTCTCGCAACTCCTCTTTTTTCCTCTTGCCAAGGATCTCCAACAGGAGAACAGTTCACGTTAACTTCACACGGGTCTGATTCGTTGATCTTCTGAACGTTAGGGTTTCCTGTGGCTCTATAGTTATACATGATTCTGTCTATGTAGATCTCAGATGGTGTTGATCCCTGAGGCTCGTGAATGGTAAGTACCATTTCGTCTCCAAAGCACAACGCAATATTTTGCTGACCTGGAGCTAAAACATCCTCTCTTGTCAACGGCTTATGCAAATGTTGTCCGTTCATGTCCTGAACAGTAACAGTCGTATTGTCATATATCCTGAAGTTTTCGAAAAGGAAACTTAAGGCCTCAGCACCAGGAAACTTCACATGAAGCTGCCACTTTCGTCCTCCTTCAGGTGCAGATTTCCAAAGTCCAGAGTTCTCAGTAGTGATGTTGGTAAACGCGGCTACACCAATACGGTACAATTCCCCATTGCGATCTCTGATTTCGTCTTCCGCTTGTATCTGAGCCATATTAGGCGCAAGTAAATTCAGTGTGGGTACATTTCTGTCCATAAGAACAGAACTCGGAACTACTGTTCCTTTGTTTAACGTTGTTTGGGCTTGAACTGAAAAATTCAGAGAAGCAAAAACAAACATTGAGAGGATAATTCTCTTCATGGTTTTCATAGTTTTAAAATGGTTCTAACAGTCGAGGCAAATATATAACTTTACATATTATTTTGGTACTATGATTAAAATCTGTGTGGTTGAGGATGAGGCAAGTATTAGAGAAATGCTTCAGTTTAATCTGGAGCTGGAAGGCCATAAAGTTGAAGTATATAGTAACGGAAAATCGGCTTTTGACGACGCATCTGAATTTCAGAAGTATGATCTTGTCATTCTAGACGTGATGTTACCTGGAGTTTCAGGTCTTACGATTTGTGAAGAGATCCGAAAATATTCTAACGTACCTGTTCTTTTTCTTTCTGCAAAAGGAACTACTCAAGACAAGATCGCCGGATTGAAAAAAGGCGGGAATGATTACCTGAGCAAACCTTTTGACCTCGAAGAATTATTGCTCAGAATAAAAGTTCTAACCGAAGGAATAACGCAAACGGCTTCAGATATCGAGTCTCTAAACATTGGAAATAAGCACGTTGATTTCGCAACATTTGAAGTGATCGACCACTCGAGCAATGAAAAGCATGTTCTTTCGAAAAAGGAGATCGATCTTTTGAAATTATTCCATCAAAAAGAGGGAAAGGTAGTTTCAAGGGACGAGATTCTTGACAAGGTGTGGGGCAAGGACCAATTCCCAACATCACGCACCATTGATAATTACATACTCAACTTCCGAAAGCTATTTGAATCAGACCCTAAACAGCCTAAATTCTTTCATTCGATTCGATCGGTGGGCTACAAGTTTACTAATTCGGACAAATTGTGATGTCTTAATGTTAACTTTGTCCAACTATGAGTCCTAAAGATATTGATAAGCAACACCGGTATGATTCTGCCTATTTGAAAATGGCTGAACAATGGTCGTTATTGTCTCACTGTAAAAGGAAAAAAGTAGGTGCGATCATTGTGAAAGATTCAATGATCATATCTGACGGTTATAACGGAACTCCTGCAGGTTTTGATAATTGTTGTGAGGATGACGCCGGTAACACTCACTGGTATGTTCTTCATGCAGAAGCAAATGCCATATTAAAAGTGGCAAAATCAACGAATAACTGCAAGGGGGCAACACTTTACCTGACATTATCCCCTTGTAAAGATTGTAGTAAACTAATCCTTCAGGCAGGAATTACTCGTGTTGTGTTCAGAAATGCATACAAGGATACAGAAGGGATCGATTTTCTCATCAATTCAGGCGTAAATGTTGCTCAATTAGAAAACTCGCTTCTCGAAGAATGAATAAAGCCAATCAAAAATATTTTCTTCCTATTCTTTTATCTCTGGTTCTAGCATTAGGGTTATGGATGGGGAATAGCTTATCTGGTGAAAGCGATCCTTTCGGTAGTTTCAATTCTGAAAGTAAATACCAGAAGATCCAGGATATCATTGATATCATTGACAGAAAATATGTCGACACGGTAAACGGTGAACGGCTTTTTGAAGAAACCATTTCTGACATGCTTCATAAGCTGGACCCGCACAGTAACTACATTCCTGCTCGTGAATTGGCCAGAATGAATGAGTCCATCGAAGGACAATTCGGTGGCATTGGTGTACGCTTCTTCATTTTAAGAGACACGATCAGCATCACGAATGTGATCAAAGGTTCACCGTCCGAACATATCGGTTTGAAAGCTGGTGACAAGATCATCGAGATCGACGGAAAAAAGGTGGCCGGAGTAAAGATCTCAAACGACGGGGTGATGAGTAAATTGAAAGGGAAACCTCAAACTTCAGTGAGTGTTCGAATTTTAAGAAAAGGGAAGTTGTTGAATAAAAGAATCGTTCGCGATCTCATTCCAATCTCTTCCGTTTCTGCAGCATATATGATCAACCCCGTTACAGGTTATATCAAGATCGATGAATTTTCAATGACCACTTCTTCTGAATTCAGAAGAGCGGCATTGCTGTTGAAGGAAAAAGGAATGAAAAAGCTTGTTCTGGACCTTCGAAACAATGGTGGTGGAGTAATGACCGCCGCAACAGAAATTGCTGACGAATTCCTCCCTGCAAATAAGGTGATTGTAAAAACAAAGGGAGAACATCATGGAACACAGGTGTATCGTTCAACATCTCAAGGAATAGCTGAAGATGTCAAGCTTACGATCCTGATCAATTCCTACTCCGCATCTGCCAGTGAAATTCTTGCCGGAGCTATTCAGGATAATGACAGGGGTACCATTGTTGGTCGCCGCTCATTTGGAAAAGGATTGGTTCAGGAGGACATGCGTTTACGTGACGGAAGTAATGTGAGGCTGACCATTGCAAGGTATTATACCCCAACGGGACGTTGTATTCAAAAACCGTATTCCGGAGATTTTGAAGATTATTATCAGGACCAGATGGACCGCTATGACAGTGGAGAGCTTTATGCACCTGACAGTACATTATTTGTAGATTCATTGAAATACGTAACTCCGAAAGGGAAGAAAGTCTACGGAGGTGGAGGGATCATGCCAGATAAGTTTGTCGCCTACGATTCAACCGGAAACAGCTGGTATTTGAGCGACTTGCGTTTCTCACTTTCTTTTCAGGCTTTTGCATTCGAGTACGTGCACAACCAAAATCATTCGTGGACATCATTGAATCAGTTCGATCGTACTTTCAAAGTGGATGATGCACTCATGGATCGCTTTACCGCCTTTGCTGAAAAGGAGATGAAAGTAAAGCGCGACAATTCAGGCTTAAAGAAAAGTCGAGAATTGATCAGAAGGATCCTTAAGGCTGAAATTGCTCGTCAGATCTGGTTGGAAGAAGGATATTTCCAGATCATGAACCAATTTGACAACGAGGTACAGGAAGCATTGAAAACACTTTAAAGATTGACAAATCCGTTTATCTTTATTGAAAAAATGTATGATTTATTTCCCCTCTAAAAAATCGCTCGAACATACATTGGGTACTGTTTTCAAAGAATCTGTTACGACACGATCCTTACTTGAAGACTATTCGAATGAACTTGCGGGAAAAGGGGAACATGAGCAGGCAAAAACACTTCACAAATTAGTTGGGCAACTTGATGAGCTAGGACTGGTTTTCTGGGATTGGGTTGATCAATCAAATGACTTGTTGGGATTGCTGAATGGCAAGATGCCCAAAGTTGCATATCAGGGTCGATATAACTGGGAAAAACACGCCCTGTTTGG
>SBFR01000149.1 GCA_006227105.1 Bacteroidota bacterium | reverse complement strand
CCTGCAAACGAGCTCGTTTACATTGAAACTGCTAATGCGGGATCGATCGAATTGTATGATCTGGCAGGCAAGCTGATTTCGCAATTGAAGACTGAAGGAAAAACGACGATCAATACGCAAGCACTTTCAGTAGGAACTTACAATGTAAGATTCCTGAGTGATTCAGGTGTTACGAACGTTCGTTTGATGATCAATCGTTGATTATACAACATTAAATAAAAAAAGGCTCACTTCGGTGGGCCTTTTTTATTGAGCATGGAACATGGACCGCTCCACTGATAGATTAAAGACCGCTCCCGATGAATCGGGACAAGTTTCGCTGTGAGAACCGAGAGCCGAGACTAATTACTAATTACCAATCACTTTCAACTTTTAACTTGTCCCTTTCAACTTAAAAATTATTCCATATAAGTGAGTCCGATCTTTCCGGTCATTTTATACAGCTCCAGGAAGGCGTCCATCTTGTTGAACTGATTCTCGTAGTGCTGCATCAGGGTGTTGGAATAGTTGTTCTCAAATACGGACAGGTCGATCGAAGTGATCGTTCCCAGTTCAAAGCGTTTCTTCGCCTGATCCCAAGCTTTGGTCGCATAATCCAGGTTTTCTGAAGAGATTTCCACCAAACGACTTCTCATCACATACATCTCAAGCAGGTTTACCATAGTTGTTTTCAAGGTCTGCTCCATACTTGTCGTATTCAATTCAGCGATCTCCTCCTGGATCTTGGCCACGTCATACGCACGCTTCGTTTTCCAGTTATTGAACAAATTGTATCGCAAGCTGAAGTTCCCGTAATACTGTAAGGATTGCGTACTCATTTCCAGACCGTTATCTACATTCAACTGTCTGAACCAACCCCATGACGGATTAACCCCTGCCTGAAATGATAAGGTTGGATATAAAAATGATCGTTGGTAATGGGTCGCCGTCTTCTGAAGCTCAAGAGCGATATACTGATTCTTTAAATTCTGGTTGTTGGATAACAAGTCGTTGATGGCTTGATCCTTTTCGATCAATGGAAAAGCGATCTCCAATGGATCGATCAGCTCAGGAAAACTTGCCGCGCTTGGCTCCTCCGAATTATTCATCAACAGCAAAAGATTCCTCATAGCATTTTCATAGGAGATCTTCTGCAACATGTAATTGGTACTATCTGTCAACAACTGATTTCTGAACTGAAGCAATTCAAGGGAAGTAGACTTTCCATACTTCTCCTTCAGCTCATAATAAGCGACTCTTTCTCTGGAATAATCAAGCAGCGAGCTGTAAAGGTTCATTCGTTCTTTCTGAAGTCTCGCTGTATAATAGGCCTTCATAACATCCTGAGCGGTCGTTTCGATCACGACAAGCGCATTTCCTTTTGATTGTGCCTCAAGCTGTTCTAATCTGTCTTTAGTGATCCAGACAGCCATTCCCGAAAACAAATTTGCGGTCATCGCAAGACTAGGGGTTACTCCCTGATTCAATATGATCCCCGGTGTAAACGTGAACGGGTTATTCGTGTTATCGATGATGGTGTTATTGAAGGTAGCTTGCAATGCAACGGTAGGATACAAGCCTGCTTCCATCAAATTGTTGTTTTTCGCCGCTATTTGCTCCTGCTTTTCAGCCACCTTCACTTTGAAATTATTTTCAAGAGCAGTGATCACCGCCTGACGAACAGTCAACCCTTCCTGAGACCAGATACTACTCAGAAAACAAACGAACAGTATACTATTGATCAACTTCATTATCATGGTCTTTTTTCTTGTGTAATTTTAATACAGGCTCCACTTCAAGAGGATCTACCCTCTCCCATCTCCAGATCATTTTTCCAAGACGAGCTCTATCATTCCAGAACATGATCGCTGCCGGATAGAAGAACAGGATAAAGATCGTTCCGAACAATACTCCAAATGCGATCGAAGTACCCATCGGTATCAGGAATTGCGCCTGCATACTCTTTTCCGCGATCATTGGTAATAATCCAGCTACAGTGGTCAATGAAGTCAATAAGATCGGTCTGAAACGACTAACTGCCGCTTCCAACACTGCTTCTTTAGGACGGTAGCCTTCTAGTAATAGATCATTGTATCTGTCCAGATACACAATGGCATCATTGACCAATACTCCCATCAGCGCGATCATCCCAAAACCGGACAAGATCGAAACCGGGATACCTACAATTCCATGTCCCATGATCGCACCAGCAATACCAGCAGGGATCACCAGCATGATGAGGAATGCCTGTGATAACGAGTTGAAATGTAAGGTCAGAATAATGAACATCAACATGATGGCGAACATACTGATGTACTGCATCGAGTTACCGGTTTTTTGACTTCGTTCGAACTGTCCTAGCTTAACGGCGGTAACATCCGGGTAGATCTTAGCAATATCCGGAACGACATTATCGAAGATGTTCGTATTGATCTTTCCTACATTATCAGGATCTGTTGAATTTGCATCTACCTTAATGATGCGCTGTCCATTTCTTCTTTTTAAACTTTCAGGTGCTCTTCCCAGCTCAAACTCGCACACTTCATTTAAAGGAACTGCCAGTCCTGCTGCTGTTTTGATCTTCATAGTCTCCAGATCGGATAATGAGTTTCTGTCTTCCAATGGATAACGTACCCAGATCTTCACCTCATCCGTACCGATGATCACACGTTGAGCTTCCTGTCCAAAGAATCCGGCTCTGATCTGATTGAGCACATCTGATCTCGTCAGACCATAGATCTCAGCCTGCGGTAACAAATCAAGATGCACTTCCATTTTACCCGGAGGCATGTTATCCTTGATGTTGATCACACCATCGATCTTTCCTAAGCGCTTTTTCAATTCCTCACGTGCCTTCATCAGGTTGTTGTCGTTGGATGAAGTCAATCCAACTTCTATTTCCTTTCCGAATCGATTAAATCCTCCCACATAAGTATCCTGCGCCAATTGTCCTTCAGGGACACTTGCCAACCTGCGAATAATGCGATTCATCAGAGTATCAACCGGAGTTTTTGAATTTTCTCCGTCAAAGAACACATTGACAGATCCTGTATGATTACCTGATTGACCAAGGTTTTGAGAAAACCCAATATTCGAAGAATAATAGGTCAATAGACTGTCTCCATTTTCCTTGATGATCCGTTCATTTTCTTCCAATAGGATCTGAGTAGCCACATCTACAAAACGCTCCGTTTGCATTTTGTTATCGCCCGGTCTGTATGCTGCTTCAATGCTAAAGAAATCAGGTTGAATTGCCGGGAAGAAGGTAGCTCCGATCACACCCTTCATCAACATGCTAACTGTAACGATCAAAAAGATCATTGGAATAAAGAATGTAGCACGGTACCATTTGAATCTCGATCCAACGATCATTCCGACAGCTTCCTTAAACCAAACATCACGAACATATTTGATCCCTTTATCCGCTCCACCTCTTACATAAATTTCCAAAGGAGAACCAGAGAATCCTTTGAACATCAATACTCCACCGATGATGAACAGCAGGAATGGAAACAAGATCTGTCCGAAAGAAGGAACTCCTTCAGGGAAGATCTGTCCGCCCGTGATCACTAGTACAATACCACCAAGCATCAACCCCAATCCTTTCATCAACGAGTATTCCGGAACCTTAGGTTCTGAAAGTACACTCTTGTGCGCAAGGTGAGCAGGAAGTACAAAGAATGCTTCAAACAAGGAGAATAACAGACAGGAGATCACAACAAATGCCATTTCCCGCATCATTTCAAGTCCTTCCACAAACAGAAGCACCGAAAAGGCAACAACCGTCGTTACGATCGATGAGAAGACCGAAGGTAATACTTCCATTGTTCCATCAATGGCCGCTTTGGCTGCAGATTTTCCTCTTTCGAAATGGGTATAAATATTTTCTGCGATCACAATTCCATCGTCCACTAGGATTCCCACAACCAGGATCATCCCAAACAAGGAGATCATATTGATCGAAATCCCATACCCCAAACCGATAATGAACATTCCAAGAAACGAGAACGGGATACCAAATGCCACCCATCCGGATAGCTTGAGATTCAAGAACAACCCAAGGAAGACAAGTACGAGTACCAATCCACTCAATCCGTTTCTGGAAAGAAGGTCGATTCGCTCATTCAACATGTCGTTGAATTCGTAGAAAATATTGAATTGATATCCCGGATTATCGGCATCGAATTTTTCCTTGTACACATGCAATGCATCTGTGATCTTTTTAATGTCCTGATCGACCGTTTTCTCGATTCGGAAACTAACCGCAGGTAAACCATTGTATTTCGATTCCTGAGAAGCTTCAGAATAACCGATCACCACATCAGCAACATCTCCAACAGTGATCTTCTCGCCGGTTGTGCTAGTTCTTAAGATAATTCCCTCGATCTCTTCTTCTGTTGTTCCACGGTTATTGGAACGAATACTCATTTCCTGTACTCCTCCTCTGATCAATCCCGTTGTGATATCTAAATTTTTAGAACCTATCGCCAATGCAACCTCCTGCATGGAAATATTGAAACGCAGCAGGTCGTTCTCACGAACATTAACAGCAATTTCTTTTTCCGGAAATCCTTGAAGCTCGATTTGTGTGATCTCCTTCGTATTCAAAAGATCTCTTTCCACCTTCGAAGCAAGATCGGTCAATTCTATATCATTGACATTTTCATTTTTCGCTGAGATCCCGACAAAAGCCACAACACTTCCCATCCCTCCGGATTTCAGTCTTCTGATGATCGGTCGTTCTGCTCCCTGAGGAAAGGAATTGATCGAATTAATACTGTTTTCTACATCCGATAGGAGCTCGTCCATATCGGTGTCCGTATATGCCTTGATGGTGATGGTGGCCATATTTTCAGAAGAGGTCGAATTGATCTCTTCGATCTCCGGCAATCCCTTCACGGCCTGTTCAACTTTGATCGTCACACCTTCTTCCATTTCCACAGGTGATGCCCCAGGATAGAAAACCGAAACAACGATCGTGTATGGATCCAGCTCCGGGAAGAATGACCGTTTCATACTGAAAATGGAAAACAATCCGAATGCTACGATCACCGCAATGAACGCATTACCCCAAACCGGCCGATTGATAAAAAATTCAATGATCCTTTTCATAGGTTAACGCTTGATCCCTTTGTATTTCTTGATCTCAGATGACTTTTCGAATTGTTCCAGAACAACCTGATCACCATTGTTCAACCCATACACGAACAAAGTATCCGGTTTATTTCCGATCACTACAATGTCTTTCCTGATCAGTTGATCTCCCTTCAACAAATGAACGGAACCCTCACGAACAGCTGCCCTTGGAATAGCAAAACTTTCCTGCTTTGCAGATTGCGCAATGGCCACATTTACAAATTGACCGTTGTAGATCATTTCATCTTTGTATGACTTGACACTGTAATACACATCAACGGATTGAGTACGTTGATTGATCACATCACTCACACGAAGAATAGAGCCCTCACCTAGTTTTCTACCATCAGCGTCAGTGAAAATTGCTTTGCCCTCCGTTTTGAACTGCTTCAGTGTTTTTAATGAGATCGGCACTTTCACTTCCATTTCTCCTGTTCGAGCGATCTTCGCGATCCTTGTTCCCGGATTTACGATTGATCCTGGTTCCGAAAATACTTCAGTTACCGTTCCACTGAATGGAGCCAGGTAGTAATATTTTTCCATTCTTGATTCCAGTGAACGGATCGCATAATAATCACTCAATACTCCTCTGGAGGTCATGAACATCTTTTCTTTGTTCGTCTTAATGTGCGGAAGTTCAGGCAATCTTTTTTCAGGAGATAGCTGATCGAGGAAATTTAACCACTTCCCTTTTTCAGACGGAAAGTCCAACTCGATATCCGGCATTGCAGAGATAACAAGATTTGCCAGCTGGGTCTTTCTTGAGCTTAAGGTAAAAAATGCCTCTTCCTCATTTACTTTATACAGAAGCTGATTCATTTTGAACTTGACACCTGGCTTCAACCTTATTTCACCCATTTCGAGCTTTCCCTGAACTTCAAATGATATGTCCAGTTCAGTATTTGGAGAAACCTGACCATAGGAGATCAGCTGAAGCTCACGTTGCACATTCTTTACTTCTGAAACAGGAACGAACATGGTCGTTTTTGCCTCTTTCATCTCCTTTACAGGAGCTTTTTTATTGGAAGAAACTCTGAAAAAGATCAATGCACTGATCCCTACAAAAATTCCTATCAATATGATCTGATTCTTCTTCATGAAAAAATTGAAACATTAAGGAAAACAAAAGTACAATTTACCATGGTACATATATGTCAAAAAGGATAAACTATGTTAATTCCTTGCTGAACGTATCAAATGAAGGACAAACCGCACGGAGCTTGATTACATTTAATTTCTACATTTGTTCATGGACTTTCCTGTAATTTATTTGAATAGCAATGACGGATCAGGGATGCTTGCGTTCGGGTCGGGCCCCGAGCTTGTGCAAAAAAAATCTGATCTCAATGAAGTCCAACAATTCATCAATGCACACGCCGGCTCCTATCTTTTCGGCTGGATCAATTATGACTTAAAGAACGAGATCCACGGATTGAGCTCCGCAAATAATGATCATCTCGAAATTCCTGAAGTTTTCCTTTGGAAACCGGATCATGTAGTCAAGTTATATAAAGAACACTATGAGTTCCTTCAAGGAAAGAAGGATGAACAAAGCTTCAATTTTCTCAATGATTTTATTGAAGAAGAAACGGATGTCAACTTTCACCCTTATCCAATCAACTACAAGAGCAGGATCTCAAAGGATGAGTACCTGAAACATGTTCAGGATTTGAAATCTCATATTCAACGAGGTGATATTTATGAGGTCAATTTTTGTCAGGAGTTTTATGCTGAAAACATCGAACTAGATTATCTGCTCGATGCCTATTTTAAGCTGAACGACATTACAAAAGCTCCTTTTTCTTCGTTCGTTCATTATAATGAATTCTCTGTCCTTTGTGGAAGCCCTGAACGATTTATAAAAAAGGAAGGAAGTAAGATCCTTTCTCAACCGATTAAAGGAACGGCACCCAGACACGCCGATCCCGTAATTGATCATGTCGTACGAGAAGAGCTAAGAAATGATCCGAAGGAACAAGCTGAAAATGTCATGATCGTTGATCTCGTTCGCAATGACCTGGCACGCATTGCGGAACCCAATTCAGTTAACGTTGATGAGCTTTTCGGGATTTATACCTTCAATACGGTTCATCAAATGATCTCAACGATCAGCTGCACTGAAAAAGCAAACACCTCCTTTACGGACGTCCTGAGAGCAACCTTCCCGATGGGATCGATGACCGGTGCACCTAAACGAAGTGCTATGGAATTGATCGAAAAACACGAATCATTCAAACGAGGATTGTATTCAGGATCCATTGGTTACATTACCCCCAACGGTGATTTTGACTGGAATGTTGTGATCCGTAGCTTATTGTATAACCGAAACAAAAAATACCTTTCTTGTGCGGTTGGAAGTGCGATTACCATTGCCTCTGATCCTGAAAAAGAATATGAAGAATGTTTGTTCAAAGTTGAACGAATTCTCTCAGGAATGAATCAATGAGTCCACTCGAGGAATATATTGGAAATGTAATTCAAAAGTACCACCCAAAACAATGTTTTGTGGCATGCAGCGGGGGAATCGATTCAATGGTCCTGATCCACCTTTTGTTGAAAAATGGGATCAAACCTCATCTTTTACATGTTAATTATGGTTTGCGAGGGGAAGAAAGCGACGGAGACGAACAATTTCTTCGACAATTTGCTTCTGACCACTCATTAAAGATCACTGCACAAACTTCTAACCTAAAGGAACAATTAGACCAAGAAGGAGGCAACCTTCAGCAGGAAGCACGAAAACTGCGTTATGGATTTTTTGAACAGGAAACACACGAAAGTGACATGGTCTTTCTGGCGCATCATGCCGATGATCAACTGGAGAACTTTTTTCTGAGTCTGGGCCGAGGAGCTACAATTTCCGGACTGAGTGGAATGGTTGAAAAAAATGGGAAATATGTTAGGCCATTACTTCAGTTTTCAAGGACAGACCTACTTGATTATGCGCATCAAAATAAGATCGAATGGAGAGAAGATTCATCCAACTCGGATCTGAAATACAGGAGAAATCTGTTACGAAATCAATTGATCCCCGAGCTGAGAACATATGATCCATCCCTGGATGAGCATGTCAAAATAGTGATGAACGCTTTCCGTGAACATCTTTCAGAGATCAGAACTCACGCAAAACCCTTCGCACAAAAATGGATAGCACTGAAATCGATCCCCGTTGACCAGTTTTCGGAGCTTTCAGAAGAAGTAGCAGGTGAAGTGCTTCGTTATATGAATGAGTCTCCTGAGCTGTCCACATTCCTGAAAAAATTGTGCAGTTTACCCAAAAGTAAAAAGGTCGAATCCCTGAACATTAAAGGACGATCGTATGTGCGTTCCACTGATACAATTGACATCGTAGATGAAGAATCTTCTCAGATCGTAATTCCTGAGCTTCTCATTAAAAAAGTCGCGAGTCTTCCTTCAAAATTCACTAAAGATGTTCTTTATCTGGATACGAATAAAATCGAGGGGGAACTTCACCTAAGGAAATGGCAAACAGGCGACCGAATGAAGCCTATTGGAGTTCCTGGAAGTAAATTGATCTCGGACATTTTGAAAGATGCCAAACAACCAGCTCATCTTCGCGCTTCAACTTTGGTTGTCCATGATGACAAAAAAATAATATGGTGTGTAGGTTTTGCAGTTTCAGGTGAAGTTTTGGCCAAAGAGGATTCCGAAATCCTTGAAGTCAAGATTGGCGATTGATCTACATATAGTACCTTTGAAACATGGGATTTCCGAAACAATTTGAGGACAGAGTAACCAATGACGATTTTTTAGGTCGGCAATTATTGAACGCTCTGGATGAACAAGCACCAGTTTCGATCCGAATAAATCCTAAAAAAATGTCCGAGCCAACGTCATTCAAACGAAAGATCGATTGGTGTGCAAACGGATATTATTTAAATGAGCGACCTTCTTATATTGCAGATCCGCTTTTCCATGCGGGTAGTTATTATCCTCAAGAGGCGGGATCAATGGTGATCGATAATATTCTTCGTTCACTGGAGCTACCGGAAGAGCCTGTCATTCTCGATCTTTGTGCCGCACCCGGTGGAAAAAGCACGCTGATCGCCACCTTTCTGAATAATTCAGGTCTTTTGGTTTCCAACGAGGTAATTAATTCCAGAGCCAAAATTCTTCGCGAAAATCTCGTGAAATGGGGAGCTCTGAATACGATCGTTACCAACAATGATCCTGACGACTTTGGGAAGCTGAAACATTTTTTTGATGTTCTGGTAGTTGATGCCCCTTGTTCCGGCGAAGGCATGTTTCGTAAGGACCCTAAAAGCAGAGATGAATGGAGTGAAGAAAATGTTCATTTATGCAGTCTTCGGCAGAAAAGAATTCTTGGGGATGCGTGGGATACACTCAAACCTGGAGGTTTTCTTATTTATTCGACTTGTACTTTCAACGAACATGAGAATGAAGAGAATGTCCGATTCATCGCTGAACTGGGTGCTGAACAAATTGACCTGAACTTGCCCGAACCCATCAGAAAAGGGAGAAAAGGAATTGGATCCTACTTTATTCCCGGTCGAACCGATGCGGAAGGATTCTTCGTTGCCCTTCTTCAAAAACATGAAGGCTCATCTTCAAAACAAAAACTGGATCAGAAAAAAGAATTCAAACCGTTGAAGGATACTTCAACAGTAAAAGACCTTGTATTCCTTGAGGGGATCAACTTCTATCAATGGAATGAGAAGGTGTTTGCTTTTCCTGCTGAGACCTGCGATCGTATCCTTCATGTCATTTCCAAAATGCACATTTTAAAAGCGGGTATAATGATCGGTGAGATCCAACGCAAAGGAATTACCCCAAGCGAAGAACTTGCATTATCCACAGATCTTGTCAATTGGCAGAACCGAATTGAGCTCACACAAGAACAAGCGTTGAAATACCTGCATGGGGACACTTTCGCACTAGAAGCAAAACCGGGGTTGCACCTGGTAACTTTTGAAGAGCAACCCCTTGGTTGGATCAAGCATTTAGGCAATCGTTTCAACAATCTTTATCCGAAGGACTGGAGAATACGAATGAATCTGGAAAAGCTGACTTATTGATTCATATAAGTAAACACTACCCTGAAACCAATATTCGGATGTGCCTCGGTTTTCCCTGAATAAGGATCCGGTCCGAGGATCTTTAGCTCCTCTTCATTGCTCATCCATCCGCCTCCAACGGTCCTAGGAAGATCCTTTCGCTTTTCAGTATCGTAGACCATTTCGGCAACATTTCCACTTAAGTTGAATATGCCAAGTGCATTTGGATTGTAAGAATTCACTTTTACCGTATGAAAACCACCGTCGTCAGAGTATGCACCATTTGTAGGCTTCAGATTGGCAAGGTAACAGCCCTCAGCATTTCGAAGAAACTCTCCATCCCAAGGATAAGGCAACTGTCTGCCTTCATCAGAAGCCGCTTTTACCCACTCAACATGTAGTGGAAGACGAAGATCATTAAATGGTTTTTTGCCTTTTTCGGTCAGTGTTTTATTCAATTCATCCGTGATCCAGAAACAATACATTTCTGCACCTTCTCTTGAAACATTTACCACCGGATAATCATTGTACGCTTCCTCTGAAAAATACAATTCTTCCATCGCCTTATTTGATTCCCCAAATAATTCTGTCCACTTGGCCTGAT
>SBFR01000141.1 GCA_006227105.1 Bacteroidota bacterium | reverse complement strand
ACGAAGGGGAGTTGTATCTGGGAGGTGAGCTGATCACTGGTTTGTCTTCTGATAAGTTGTCGTACATTCGAAATTCACACATAGGATTTGTATTTCAATTTCATTATTTGCTTTCTGAATTTACAGTGCTTGAAAACGTAATGTTACCCGGTAAAAAACTTGGAAGAAAAAGCCTGCAGGAAGTGGAACACGATGCTTTTGAAAAATTAAAATTACTGGGAATTGAAGATCAGGCATATAAACTTGCGAGCAGGATCTCCGGTGGACAAAAGCAAAGAGTAGCTATAGCGAGGGCATTGATCAATGATCCTATTATCATAATGGGGGATGAGCCAACAGGAAATCTTGATTCCAAGAACTCAGAGAACGTATTTAAGATCTTCAAGGAATTATCCGAAGATCAAGGCTTATCATTATTAGTTGTTACACATGATGCTGACTTTGCTGAAAGAACTGACAGGATCATTCATATGGAAGACGGAAAGGTCATTCAAGTGTGATCACCTGTTCTTTAATCTTTCTACATCAGATATCTCCTCTAATGTGTGATACAGGAATGCGATCAAATGCGATACTTGTTCTTTACCTTTTTCCTGTCCAAACTTCGCGGCAATAAACACAGTCAGAAAAGCCACGATACCAACCGGAACGACGTACAGGAAGGCACTATATCCCTGAGTTTGATATTGAACGATTCCAAACATTCCAGCAAAAGAGGTAACTAAGATAATGGCAGCGTAGATCATAGTAAACATTGCCCACACTTGTTGTCGTGGACCAATAAGGCAATTGACGATCACATTTTCTGAATATTCGTCATCTTCAATACGAATGGTCATTTCAGGTGACCAGTAGTGCTGCATCCAACTTGGAGTTTTAAGAAAGATCAAATTATTCGATCGTAAACCTGATACCAACTTCTCTTCAAGAATTCTTTTTTCAAGATGAGCAAAAGTGTCGTCCACTGAAGATCTTAGTGCAAGAGAAAATCTCGGTCGAATTTTACCGAATTTAGTGATATCAATTTCCTTGAGGTCCATTAGATGGAGATTTGGATCTTCGTTCCCTTTTCACCGGTGGTAATCTCAAGTTTACCATCGATTTGCTCTACTAACCCTTCAATCAATTCCATTCCTGTCCCTTTGGTTTTGTAATCATCAGGTAATCCGGAACCATTGTCAATGAATGTGATCAACGTTTTATCCTCATTTTGATCAAGGATGATCTTGAGGTCATTGCTCTTATCATTAGTAAAAGCGTACTTATAGCTATTGGTTAGTACTTCATTGGTAATTAGTGATAAAGGAATTGCCTTAGTGACTTCTATTTTGATTTGTCGGTCTCCATTGATCTCTTTGTGTACATTTTTTCCAAAACCGTACGTGCTGTCAATATTATCAAGTAGTGATTTCAGGAAGTCGTAAAAATCTACTTCCTGATAATTCTTGCTATGATACATGGAGCTTTGTAGGGTTGACAAGGAGAAAGTCTTTGCAAGAATGTTTTCGAATAATTCTTGATGATAATCGTCCTTTGTTCGATGCATTTCACTTCTTATCAGGGCAGTGATTACCGCTAAATTGTTCTTTACTCGATGGTTGATCTCTGCAATAAGAATTGATTTTTCGTTCACAAGCTTTTCTAGCTGCTCCCTTAATTTGTTTTTTGAGTTATTTTCGATCGTAAGGATCAATAATTGGGTTAAAGCGATCGCGAAATGTTGTTCATCGCTGGTCCAGGTCCGAACATTGTATAAGTTCTCGAAACAGATGATCCCTTTTAATTTTCCCTCAGAAATTATGGGTACTTCCATCATAGAAGCAACATGATGAGGGATAAGGTAAGTATCAACAAGTTCAATATTGAATTTTTCACTGGCGGCATCTTCACTGATGATGATGTCATTTTTTGCGATATGTTCGAAATAGATAGGAAAGTCTTTTTTCTTCAAAGACCCTTCTTTATAAAACTTTTTATCGTTGTGGTCAAAAGCCAGGATCGAATCAAGACCTGATTCCTCATCATCCATGATCCATGCATTGACCCTTTCAACCTTTAATAGCCTTGCTGCTTCATGCAGAATGTCTTGTGTGATCTCATGAATGTCCCCGTCAGAAATCGCCTTTGATTTTGATAATCGCTCAATAGATAATAGAAAAACCGACGGTTTTGTTGGGGCCATTGAAAAGTGGTTGGTATGTGAAAATTACAAAACTTCTTGAATTGTACAAAGTCTTATTCACTTGATTTTCTGAATAACTCTAAATCAATTGAGTTAGATTTCTTCGGGATTCGGTTACCTTTAAAGAAACAATAATTGATATGTTAAGAAAACTGATCACATTTCTTGATCTCAGAAAAGAGATTGAAGAAAAGGAGCTCATCCATCAAGAGATCGAGAGAGGGATTGTCTTCAAGGGTACGAACCTTTATATTCTGGTTTTCGCAATTGTTGTTGCATCTGTAGGTTTGAATACCAATTCACCTGCTGTTATTATTGGAGCCATGTTAATTTCTCCTCTGATGGGACCGATCAATGGGTTGGGATATAGCATTGCGATCTATGATTTTGTTTTATTTAAAAAATCATTGAAAAATTTTGGTTTTGCTGTTGGGGCAAGTCTTTTCGCCTCCACAATTTATTTTGCGATAAGTCCTGTATCGACAGCACATTCGGAGTTGTTTGCACGAACCCACCCAACCATCTATGATGTACTTATTGCCCTGTTCGGAGGTTTAGCGGGTGTTCTAGCGATCAGCAGTAAATTAAAGGGAAATGTGATTCCAGGAGTAGCGATTGCCACGGCGTTAATGCCTCCTTTGTGCACTGCGGGATATGGAATAGCAACGGGTCAATTTGAATATTTCTTTGGCGCCTTTTATTTGTTTACGATCAACACAGTGTTTATTGCTTTGGCTACGATCATTGTAAGTCAGTACTTAAAGTTTCCCATTCGATCAGTCATAGATCCTTCTAAAAAGAAGAAAATAAACAGGTGGATCTCTGTAGTGATCATTATAACATTATTACCAAGTGTATACTTTGGATACAAATTGGTTTTGAACGAAAAGTTTTATTCAAATGCGGAATCGTATTGTCAAAATATAACAGATTTTGAAGGAGCCTATTTGATAAAACACAATATTGACGAGACAAAGAGGAGCATTAATTTAGTCTATGGTGGTGCAAAATTGACTGAAAAGCAAAAGGAGTTGATCATTGGTAAGTCATCTAGCTTCGATCTAGGAAATGCCGAAATAAAAATTGATCAAGGCTTTGCTTTTTCTGAAGCGCAACCTTCAAAGAATAATCCGCTTGATGGTCAATTGAACGCGATGTCAATGAACTTAAGAAGAAGTCAGGAAAAACTGGATAGTGTTTCGCTGATTCCAATGAAAGGCAAGGACCTTTATAGAGAATTGAAAGTGTTGTTTCCTGTTGTTCAGTCTTGTAGTTATTCGGAGGGAGTGTTTTACAATGAAAAAGGATCAGAGAGTAAGTCGATAATTTTGGTTGGTTACATTCAAGAGTTAGACGAATCGGAAAGAAAAACCATTAAGAATTGGTTGGATGCTCGACTAAAGAATAGACAATTAAAAGTGATATTTGAAAAACAAGAGGAAAAACAGAAATCAATGGATACAGGACTCGATCAAAAGGGCAACTGATGCTTTCCAGGAGAAACTCTTTTTAACATGATCTTTTCCATTTTCTGCAATACGTTGATATAAAAGATCATCGTTCAGTAAAGAATGGATCCAACTCTTAAATTCTTCAGAGTTCTCAGCAATGATGATGTTGACATTGTGAGTGGCTCCAATGGCTCTTGCTGGTTGAGGAGTAGTGATGCAAGGGATTCCTAATGCCATTGCTTCAAGTAGCTTGTTTTGCATACCTGTACCAATAAACATTGGGGCAAAGAACAGTTTTCCAGAAGAATAAGCATCTCTTATGTCATCGAACCAGCCGTGTAGTTCGATCTGATCACATTTTTCTGCTGCCTTTACAACTCTTCTTGAAGGCGATGCTCCTGCGATCAGACATTTGAATTTACTGTTTTGAAGGAATTTTGAAATATATTCTACCGTTTCAATATTTGGCGCGTAACTTAAGTTCCCTATAAAGACCAAGTCGAATTTTGATTCATTCGTTTTTGCATTAAAAAATGATTCATTGACTCCGTTAGGTATGATCTCGATCTTATTGCGTTCAGGATGAAAGATAGTGTTTCTGTCGATTTCACTGATGATCGTTTTGTGTTCGAAATAATCAAATATTCTGGTTTCGAAACTCTTAAGCCGTTTGTGTTCTAATTTAAATAACCATTTGAATACAAAAGGTGCGAGTGTAATTCTTTTCTCAATCCCTTTTGACAATGAGTCCATATAGTCTAAAGTCTTTGGACATTGATGATAGTCCTTGACATAATTTGCAACGCGAACCAATTGACAATAAATATGATCGGGACGAATTCTGTTGATTTCAGCGTTGATCTTTTTTGAAATAGTATTAGAGAAAAAATAGGATACCTGAAAAGGATCACTTTTAAAAATTCCAATGACTAGTCGAAGATAAATAGCTGTCTTTAACAGGGGATAGACATGAATTTCCTTACAATAAGGTTCCAGTTCTTTTTTTGCATGATCATTAACAGCTTCATCTGATAAAGCGAATAGATAGATGTCGAATTTTTCTGATAAGCCTTTGATCTGATGAAATGCACGCAACTTATCTCCTTTCTCTAAAGGAAAAGGAAACCTCGAAAGCATAACCACCAATTTTTGCTTATCAGTCATTTAAAAACGTATTCAATCGATTCGATGTTTGCTCTACCGAATAATGATCACGGATGAATTGAGCTGCCTTTTGTCCAAGTTCTTTTCGCAGTGATTCATTCGATGCCAAAGCTATCGCTTTTTCAACGATTTCATCATTGGACTCCGCTATGATCATCTGACCGTCTTGAGGAATTCCCAGTGCTCCTATAGTTGTTGTGATCACTGGTATTCCATGATTCATAGCTTCAAGGATCTTGATCCGTACACCGGATCCACTTTGAATTGGAGACACAAATATGCCTTCGGTTTGATACCAGTCTTCAAGGTCTTCAATGAAGCCAACAGCTTCAACACCTTTTTCAGGATCATCAAAATCTTTAACGTCCATATGTGAACCCGCGATCTTAAGGATTGTTGATGGCAGAGCTTCTCTGATTTTCGGAAAAATTTCAGTTCTTAAAATTCTGACGGCATCAATGTTTGGCTCCCAATTCATGCTTCCCAAATGAAAGATGTCCGCAGAAGTATATGTTTTCTTTGGCTTTACTTCTGGTTGAGTATAAGGGATAGTGATGGTCACTTTTGGAACAAATTCTTTCTTGAATATATTTTCATCGATTGATGTAATTGAAATGATTCCATCTAATAAAGAGTAGATGCGATGTTCAACCTTTTTAAGATGTTTGGAGAGTTTGGAATAATACCATTTTTTAAATGGATTATTTGTGTGTTCTGATAATTGACTCCAGATTTTATATTCAACATTATGAGCCCTAAGAAAAATCATACCGTCAAATTTTGATCTAATATTCTCAATTGGACCTGTAGAATATAGACCATCAAAAATGATCACATCATATTCACTGGAGGTAATTTCGTTCAATACAAGATCAGACCATTTCTGGTTATTGAATCTTTCGTAGTTATAACTTGTTCCTTTGATCAATGAAAGAAGGGCGTTACTGAATTTTATTGAAGTGTCGATCCATATATGATCGGGCTGAATTTGCTCTCTTAGATCCTTTGGAAATTCCTTTGAGTTAAATGGATGTTTCTGAGTCGATATGGTGATGTTTTTCACTTCATGACCTCCTGACAATAACAACTGAAGGAAATTAAGACTGGCACGACATCCTCCGTCTACTGACGGGAATATAGGTTTACTTGTGAGAAATAGGATCTTCATGCTTTTTTAAATTTGAAGCTGAAGATTTTTGACCATGTTTCTTTATTGAAAACAGGGGAGTCATTTGCCGCCGCTCTCAATAGAACAAAAGCAATAGGGGTGAGGACTATTGATGCGAACCACATTCCTAGAAAAGGAGATACAACACCTGAATTCGCCAGGCTGTCCCCGACACTAATAAGTACAAAATAGATCATGAATAACAGGGCAGCAATAACTACAGGTGCACCAAACCCACCTTTTCTGACAATAGCGCCGAGTGGTGCTCCAATAAAGAATAGAACGATGATGGCATACGTTAGTGCAAATTTCCTGTGGAATTCGATCCAGTAACCGTCGAGGTCATTGTTAATTCCCTCCAGATAATCCTCTTGCCCTTTCAAATTTTGGTTCTTTCGTCGGATCCAAGATTGAGCGTTCTGAACTGCTAATAATTTATCCTGATCTTTTAAAGAATCAAAATAGATTGCTGATTCATTTCTAGGTCTTAAATTGGGCTCATCGACTCCTTCAACAGGTTTGAAGTTTAGTGATTCAAAATAGGGGTGGTCAGCCTTCATTGCCACCAGAAAATTCTTTTGAATATTATCCGCATTTCGTTTGACAGAGTCTATTTCTTCACTGATCTGAAAAACATTCAGCATTTCATGTTTGTCCTTGAACAAGTCCTCTTGAGACCTGCTTAATGAAAAACCGGAAAGATCGATCTTATAAGTCGCCTGAGAAAAAGTAGATCTCCTGGATGGTCGATTATTATGTTTTGAAGGGTGGATCTCGCCATTTGGTAAGAAATTCGGAGATTGTGGCTCCAATTCCTCGGCGATGTATCCATTTTTTAGCTCAAAATACAAAAACTTTCCATTCTCTGATTTATAGATCGTTCCCTCATCAGCACGAATTGTTTTTATTTCGTCAGGAGATGTATGATCATGGATTAAAATACCTTTAAATGAAGATTCGGTTCCTTCATCTACTTTTATGGCATAGCCGTCCAGCTCATTACTATATACTCCTGGTGTAATGATGGATGAAATCTTTGTGTTTTGAATATCATAGATTAGCGAATGCCATTTCAAATTGGATACAGGTATGACATAATTGGCGAAATAGAACGTCCCTAAAGCGATCAGGAGTACAACGACCATTAATGGCTTCATGATTCGATATAAGGATAGTCCACTTGATTTCAGTGCGGTTAGCTCATTGTTTTCGGCCAAATTACCGAATGTCATGATCGAGGAGAGGAGAATTGCTAATGGTAAGGCTAATGGAATTAAACTCGCAGAGATATAAAAAAGTAACTCAAGAATTACCCATGTACTTAGTCCTTTGCCCATTAGATCATCAAGGTATTTCCAGAAAAATTGCATGACAAGCATGAACATGGAAATGGCCAAAGTAACCAGAAAAGGACCTACAAATGATCGGATACTAAATACGTAAAGGCGTTTCAACTTTAAAAGTTTGTTCAAAATTACGTATTAAACGCAATAATTTCTTTCGGATTGTAAGGAATCTTTTAGGCTCCCAGTACTCTTTTAAGATCACTTACTGATTGGTCCCAAAGCATAGTTACCTCATCCTCTTCATCAGAATCAGCAAAGTCAGTGATCTGCAGAACCACGTCTTTCGTTATTGGATCAACATCCACACGCATTTCGAAGAAACATTCATTTTCTTCTTCTTCATCGCGAAGCCACTGAAACCTAACTTTGGATCCTGGTTTTTTGGTGATTATTCGAGCATTCTCTTCGCTGCCATCCCAAATGAATGTAAAAACATCATCTTTAATATTCACATCATCCGCAAACCATTCGCTTAGTCCGCTTGGTGTACAAAGCATATTTTCAAGAACTTTTGGAGATGTTTTTAAAAGATATTCAAGTTCAATTTTTACTTTTTCGGTCATAGTGGTCTTCATTTGTGTTAAATTCGCGGCTCAAAGTCGCAATTTACATATTTCTTTTCAATGGCCCTGATACATTCCTTAGAAAAAAGTGGAAATATTCTTTTCAAATATAGAGGACAAATTCCTGTTGTTCTTTTTTTACTTTCAATACCAGTAGTTTACTTCACTGACTACAGTTTTCTTAACACGAATCCAATGATCCACTTGATCCTTTTAAGTGGATGTATTCTTGTGTCTTTTGCAGGGCAGGTGATAAGAGCAATAGCCATAGGCACGAGTAATAAGCACACGAGTGGTCGAAATACGAAAGAGCAAGTTGCAGAAGCCCTTAACACAAAAGGCATTTACTCAACAGTTCGCCATCCATTATATCTTGGAAATTATTTCATGTGGATTGGGATAGTAATGTACACCTTCAATATTTGGTTCATTTTAGTAACAACTTTGCTTTTCTGGTTGTATTATGAAAGGATTATGTTTGCTGAAGAACGATTCTTGGAAAGAAAGTTTGGGGATGATTATTTGAATTGGTCATTAACGGCGCCTGCTTTTATTCCCAGCTTCAAGAATTATCAAAAAACAGACATTCCATTTTCAATGAAAACGATCCTTAGACGCGAGTACTCGGGTGTGACAGCTACAATTATTGGATTTGTTTTTGTGGACTTCTTAAGAGTTTGGTTCGTTAATGGAGAACCACAATTTAGAATGGATCATATACTGATAACTGCTGGTGCACTTCTGATCAGTTTCGTTTTAAGATCTCTTAAACATTATACAAAAGTTTTATTCGAAGAGGACCGTTCTTAGAACGTTTCACTGAATTTTTTAGGTAATGAATTGAAACATGATTGAAATCATGTTTCAGTTCTCCAATCTTGACATATCTTTGCACAATTAATTACTAATCAATGAAAAGGACACTTTTACTTCTGTGTCTTTCCATTTTTATTTTTGGAAAGGCAAATGCCCAATGTGACCCCGAAGTTCCGACGTATGTGATTGATCTATCCGCTAACCCAGATACTACTTGGGTGTTATTTGAAGCGGATGCTCAAAACAGAAATGGACAATGTTGCGGGGTTGGTTCTAACGAGAACTGTATTCAATTTCTCATCACCTTACATCCAAATGCTGCTGGTATCTTCTTCGATTATGACGGTGCAGGAGCCTTTGGTAGTTTGAACTGGCGAGAAGACTGTGGAACTCCACACTCTTTAAAGGATACAATTTGTGTTACAACTCTATCGTTTACGCTAACCTTCTGTAAACCTGGTTCTGATAATGGGAATTACACGTTAATAAGTGTACCTAAACCAACATTCCCTGAGGATCAGTTTGTCCCAATGAACTGTGTTCAACCAGTCGAGGCGATTGGTGTTACGGCGAATACGGTGACCTGGCAATCCATTTCTCCAGGAGCGCCTGGTGCATATGATTCATACATGAGTTGTACGGATTGTCTTGAACCTGTATTTACACCGAATCCTGCTGGACCAACAGAAATCGAGTACAGAGTATGTGGGTATCCATTGCTGGATTATTGTGTAGGTTCATTCATCTATTGTGATACTGTAAAATTTACGGTTCAAGATTCATTAAAGATCTCAATTTCACCTACGACACCTGCTTTTTGTGCGGGTGATTCTATCATGTTAACTGCCGCAGCCACAGGTGGCGATGGAGTCTATAATTACATCTGGTATAATAGTTCATTACAAGTAGTAGGTACAGGTGCCACTTATTATGCATCAGTAGCAGGATCTTACACATGTGAAGTAAGAGATGGTAATTATGAAGAAGGGTATTGTGATGGGTTTTATGCATCAGTTCCAGTAGCCCAAACATTTCCTCCTGTGATCAATGCTGGGGCCGATCAAGTACTATGTGCCCAGTCTCCCAATGCTGCAATTATCGGAACTTACCAATATGCTGCGGGAATTACTTGGTCAGGTGGTGCCGGAACTTTTGTGAATGGGATCTATGAAGATACAAATGTCTATATTCCAACGACTGCAGAAATTAATGCGGGTGTTGTAACGCTAACGCTTTCCTCTTCAGGTGTAGGGGGTGGATGTGTGGACTCAGATGATCAGATCCAGATCTTTTTTGTAGACACAGTCGAAACAGATCTTTCTGATATGACATTGTTGTGTGATAATGGAACAATTTCAATCAACCCTACGATTACAGGTGGAGTAGCACCCTTTAGCTATTCATGGACCAATGGAATAAACACGGCTGACAATAATCTAGGAGAAGGTACTTACTGTTTGACTATTGTTGACGGTAATACGTGTCAAACAACTCATTGTTTAACTATTAGTGCTCCACCAGCAATGAACCTTGTAATGAGTTCAACTCCCGTTACAGTGGATGGAGGAAGTGACGGTACTGCCACCGCGAATATATCTGGTGGTGTGGGACCATATACGTACTTGTGGAGTACTGGTGGTACTACCGCTACAATTACTGGATTACCGTATGGAATCTACACGGTAACAGTAACGGATGCCAATGGTTGTGAAAGAGAGGGTAGTGTGGTTGTCAACGAACCAAGATGTAATGGATATTCCATTAATACCAGTTCAACGAATGTTTCATGTTTTGATGGTAATAATGGAAGTGCAGACGTGGTTATAACAGGTGGTTCATCACCTTTCACTTTTTTATGGAATGATCCTTTGAATCAGATTACGCAAACAGCAACAAATCTTTCAGCAGGAGTTTATACAGTGGTAGTTACAGATGCTAACAATTGTGATGCGATCAATACAGCGACAATTACAGAGCCTTCTCAAATGATCAACACAATGTCACATGTGGACGTGACAATTCAAGGAGGGAATGATGGTTCAGCACAAGCGAGTGTTACAGGTGGTACAGGTGGTTATTCCTACAGTTGGTCATCAGGTGGC
>SBFR01000139.1 GCA_006227105.1 Bacteroidota bacterium | reverse complement strand
GCACATTGACGTAATCTTCGCGGATAATTTTCATTGGAATAGAAATGCATTTGGATCCCATTTTTCAAAATGAAATCCAATTCTTTCTCGGCTTGCTCGATTGGTTCGATCAAGTTTAAAGACCTGAAGAAGGTCGCAGAAAACCCTGTTAATGAGGATAGTAATTTCGGGCTCTCTTTAAAAACCCTTTCCGGATCTTCAAGTGTTGCTAGTAATGAACTTCCCTTCTTTGGTCCAACCCCTCTGATCAGACTGAAAGCAATCTGATACAACTGTTCTTTATTATTCAAAATATTATTAGCTTGGTACTATTAAGATAGTTAAAAAGTTCATTTTTTGAACTATGTTTAAAATACTTTTACTACTACTTTTTTGCCCCGTTTTGGCATTTTCTCAGGTGACTGGTAAAGTACTTGAGGGGAAGTCCAAAGACCCTATTGTTGGGGCTAAGATCACGGCATCCGATGGAAACAAAACCCTAACAGATTACGAAGGGAAATTTTCGATACGAATAAATAATTATCCTGTTTGGATAAAGGCCACTTATTTGGGGCTTATAGCAGATTCTGCATTGGTGTACTCAGATACAACGATAACATTTTACATGTTTGAGGCGCTCCAGGAAATAGAAACAGTTGTTGTTTCGGCAGGAAGAAGAGATCAGAGCATTGAGGAGGTTCCCATTTCGATGGAAGTACTGAAGCCTGAGCTGATCAACAACAAGGGATTTTCCAATCTTGAACAAGCAGTTAATCAGAGTCCAGGGGTCTTTGCGATGGATGGACAGGTAAGCATTCGTGGCGGTGGCGGATTTGCATATGGGGCAGGTAGCCGAGTCGCGGTCATTTGGAATGGTATCCCGATGGTTTCTCCCGATGTTGGAGATGCAAAATGGAATTCCATTCCTATGGAACAAGCATCACAAATTGAAGTTTTGAAAGGAGCATCATCCGTTCTGTATGGTTCGGGAGCGTTAAACGGGATCATTTCGTTGACAGAAAAAGAACCGGGGCCGGAAGAAAGCATAGTTGCCAAAGTTCAATTTGGGATATACGATAATCCCAAGCGCCAAAGCTTAAAATGGTGGTCAAAAAACCCTGCATTCTACATGATGGATGCCTATTATGGAAAAATGAACAAACGCTTCGGGTTGACAATTGGTGTAAATGGATTCAGTGATAAAGGCTATAAAGATGGAGAGTATGAAAATCGGGGCAGGGTAAATGGAACATTCTATTTTCGACCGATTAAATTCCCAAAACTGAAAAGCGGAATTGGCTACAATTTTCAATATCAGGACATCGGTGTCTTTGTCCTTTGGCAAAGTGATTCATTAGGATACACTCCCTTTGGAGGATCGGACACTTCTGTTCCAGGATCTTCCCTGAGCTTTCAAAGATCAATTCGATTAAATCTCGATCCATATGTAAAGATGTTTGATAAATGGAACAACAAACACTTTATTCGCACCAGATACTATTTGGTTTCAACAGGTAATTTGACGGAATTATACGCCTCGTCCAAGGCTGAAATGTATTATGCAGACTATCAGTTTCAGCGAGAGACGAAGAGAAAGGGAAATCTAACTCTTGGTCTCACAAACATTAATAATGTGATCAATAGCAGCGTATTTGGAGATCACCTTTCGGAGAGCGCCGCTATCTATTCTCAGTTCGATCAGAAACTTAAAAAATGGGATTTTACAGCAGGATTAAGGTTCGAGTATTTCCAGCAAGATGATAAGCCAAGAGACTCTGATTTTAAAATGGGTGAATTAACCTTGCCAATTTATCCAATTCTCCGAGCAGGGGTCCATTTTGAACCAATAAAACACACGCATTTAAGAGCAACTGTTGGTCAGGGCATTCGATTCCCTTCTGTTGCTGAGCGTTTTGTTGCTACATCTAATGGGGGAGTCATATTGTTCCCGAATCCTGATCTTAAACCGGAAATCGGTTGGTCGTCGGAGATCGGTGTGAAACAAGTGGTAAAAATGGGGGAATGGAAAGGACTGATAGATGTTGCCGGATTTATTAATCACTATGACAATATGATCGAGTTCGCGTTTGGGGTTTATAATCCGGACAGTATTCCGTTAAACACCGTACCAGGAACTCCAGGATACATCTATAACTGGGTAGGACTTAGAGCAACTAATGCAGAAAAGGCCCAGATTTCGGGAGTTGAACTCTCATTTAACAGTGAGGGGAAGATCAAAGCCGTGGATCTTACTACGCTTTTGGGCTACACGTATATGAATCCGATAAGTCTTAACAAGGACCCACAGTACTTAACGACGTTCTCAGATTCCGGGAGTAACTTGTTAAAATACCGCTTCAGACATTTGGCGAAAATGGACGTTCAAGCGAAGTATAAAAGATACATGCTTGGGTTCTCGAGCAGGTATAACAGCAACATGGATAATATTGATGTGATCTTTGAAGATGGTATCCTTGGTCAACAGATCTTACAGGGGTTAAAGGAATATAGAATGATCCATAACAAGGGCGCACTGGTTTTTGATATTAGGGCCGGATATCAGTTAAAGGAACAATTGAAAATTAATTTAATTGCGAATAATTTGTTGAACGCTGAATATTCGTCTCGACCAGCGGACCTTCAACCGCCAAGAAATTTTATCCTGCAGTTGCAGTATCAGCTGTAGTAAATCACTCCTTTTTTAGAAAAAATACCTAATATTGAGATGCTAAAGTCTACTGAACTTATGAAGAACTACATATTGGCCCTAGGATTTTTATGTCCTTTTCTTACATTTTCTCAGATCAATGGTGTCGTATTGGACGAAAAATCCAATGAACCTGTTGTTGGTGCTAAAGTGATCGGATCTGATGGCAACAAAGCGATTACAGATTTTGACGGAAAATTCATGTTGAACTCTACCAATTTTCCTGTGACATTGATCACTTCCATGTTACCCTATGCAAATGATACAACGGAAGTAACCGCGGCTGGAGAGATTACCATTAAATTGTCGGAACCTGTGCAGGTAATGCAGACGGTTGTAGTTTCTGCCGGACGTAGAACACAGGAAGTAGAGGAGGTTCCCATTTCTATGGAAATTATCCGTCCATCGCTGATCGACAATAAAGGGATTACTGATCTTGAGCAAGCCGTTGATCAGGCACCGGGAGTCTTTACGATGGATGGTCAGGTGAGTATCCGTGGAGGCTCAGGTTTTGCATATGGAGCTGGTAGCCGTGTGCTTTTATTGTGGAACGGGATGCCGTTGCTTTCAGGGTACGCTGGGGATACGCAGTGGAACGCTATTCCTATGGAGCAGGCTTCTCAGATCGAGATCATGAAAGGAGCTGCTTCAGTGTTGTATGGTAGCGGTGCCTTAAATGGTGTTATCGCTTTAACAGAAAAGGAACCAGGACTTAAGCCTGAAACCAAATTCAAAGTGCAGTACGGAATCTATGATAATCCAAGAAGAGAATCACTGAAGTGGTGGAGCACGAGTCCAATGAACCAGCAAATTGAGGCTTATCGAGGACAGATGTATAAAAAGTTCGGATATACTGTTTCAACGACTGTTTTTCGAAATGACGGATACCGAGAAGGAGAGACCGAATTCAGAGGAAGGATCAGTGGAACACTTTATTTCAAGCCACAGAAATTCAAAAGAGTAAAAACAGGTATCGGATACAATTATCAGCTGCAGAAAACAGGAAACTTCCTGATATGGCAGAGCGATACGTTCGCATATACGCCAAGCGGTGGAGCTGATACTTCTTTGGACGCTTCGACGCTAACCTACAATTTCGGACACCGCTTATTTATTGATCCGTACATCAAGATCATTGATAAACACAACAACAGACACAACATCAAAACGAGAATGTACTGGGCATTCAATGACAATATCACTAACCCTGCTCAGAGCAACGGTGCGACGATCTATTTCAGCGAATATCAGTTCCAAAGACAGTATAAGAGTGGAATTACCCTGACATCAGGCCTCTCTAACATTTACAATGTTGTGCTTTCCGAGCTATTTGGTGATCACAAGTCTAACAATACAGCAGCTTACGTGCAATATGAGCACCACATTAAAAAGATGGACATCGTTGCAGGAATGCGCGCTGAGTATTTTGAAATGGATGGCCGTTCTGGAGATAGTGACTTCATGCTGAATAAAAAGGATTCTACGACGATTCCATTCTATCCAGTGTTCAGATCTGGATTCCATTACGAATTGGCAAAATATACCCATTTAAGAGCATCGATCGGTCAGGGTATCCGCTACCCTTCAGTGGCAGAAAGGTACACCAAGACAAGTGTTGGGGCCTTGAACATTTTTGAAAATCCTGATCTAAAGCCTGAAATTGGTTGGGCAGCTGAATTAGGATTAAAGCAAGGGGTAAAAATGGGTGACTGGAAAGGTATGATCGACCTTTCTGGATTCGTGAACCAATATTCGAACATGATGGAATTCGGATTCATCATTTTCAATCCACTTACGAATAAGGCGGTGAATGTTGCCAATCCATCTTCTGAGGATATTGCTTTCTTTACCTCCCCTGAGTGGAATCAGAATTACACAAAGTACATTGGTTTCCAGGCTCAAAATGCGGAGAAGGCGAGAATTTCCGGTTTGGAGTTATCGTTCAATAGTATGGGTAAGATCAAGAATGTAGAGGTGGTTACACTGATCGGATACACCTATATGAATCCGATCTCGCTCAATAACGACCCGAATTATCAAGCATCTTTTTCAGATACATCAGAAGGACTGTTGAAGTATCGATTCAGACATCTTGCCAAGGCAGATGCAGAGTTTAATTATAAGAAATACAGCTTCGGATTCTCATCTCGTTATAGTGGCTTCATGAAGAACATTGATATCGTATTTGAAGAAGCAATTGCCGGAAGCACATATATCCTTCCTGGTTTGAAGCAATACAGAATCGATAACAATCGTGGTAATTTAGTGTTCGACGTTCGTTTTGGATATAAATTGAAAGAAAATTATCGTCTTGGATTCATGGCGAACAATGTCTTCAATGCGGAATATTCATCGCGCCCGGGTGATATTCAAGCTCCAAGAAACTTCCTGGTACAGCTTCAAATGAAGATCTGATGAAGGTACTTGGGGTCATTCCTGCACGTTACGGGTCTTCTCGTTTTCCGGGAAAACCACTTCTTGAGATCAAAGGAAAAACCATGATCCAGCGAGTTTATGAAGGTGCGATCAAATCTAAATTGATCACAGACCTTGTTGTGGCGACTGATGACGAGCGTATCATTGAAGAAGTCAACCGATTTGGAGGAAGGGTGATGCTCACAAGTAGCGAACATCCAAGTGGAACGGATCGTTGTGCTGAGGTGCTAAGTCATTTTCAGAACATTGATGTCGTGATCAACATACAGGGTGATGAGCCATTGGTGGACCCTGAACAGATCGATACATTGCTTCAGGTTTTTACAGACGATAAGGTAGAAATCGGAACTTTAGGGATCGATCAGGTTTCACTGGAAGACCTTCAGAATCCAAACCGAATAAAGGTGGTGGTAGATCACGCGGACAGAGCTTTGTATTTCAGCCGTAGTGCAATTCCTAATTTCGCAAATGCAAAGGGAGACCCACTTACTTCTTACCCGTATTTACGACACATTGGCTTATATGCATACAGGGCTCAAACCCTGAGAGAGATTACTTCACTGGAACCAACTCGTATTGAAACGACTGAATCTCTTGAACAATTGCGGTGGCTATATTATGGCTACAAGATCCAGGTAGTAAAAACGAACATCGAAACTCCGAACATTGATGTTCCGGAGGACGTCGAAAAAGTACTTCGGTTTCTGTAACTCTTTCATCAGTTCCACGTAAGTTGGATACGTGCGTAGAATTGCATAACTTTGAAACATGATTACTGTAGAGCAACTTATTGGCGATCTGTTACTTAAGCACAATTGTGTGATAGTCCCTTCGTTTGGTGGGTTTGTGGCAAGTAGAAAACCTGCAGTAATTGATCATGCAACAGGCATGATCACTCCCCCAAAGAAAAAACTTCTTTTTAATCGACAACTATTGAATAACGATGGGTTGTTGATCTCTGAGTGTTCAGTGAGGAATACACTTTCTTATGAGCGATCTGAATCATACATATCTGATACAGTTGCATTCTGGAATGAGTCTTTAAAAAGAGGTGAAAGGGTAGAGATCGAACGCGTTGGACACCTTTACTTTGATCAGGAGAAAAATCTTTGTTTCGAGCAGGACAGATTCTTCAACTTGTTGCTGGAATCATATGGTCTTGGAAGTGTAAGGTTTGTATCTGAAGCAGATGTTAAGGCGAACGAAACATTGACTGAAGAGAAGCTGGCTCCGATTAAGGAGATAAGTTTTGACAAAGTAGTTCAACCGGTTCAAAATGAGAAGCCGGGCATCATAGAACATCCTGCGGTTAAGGAAAGCAGAAAGGTATGGAAATACGTGGCAGCAGCTTGCTTGTTACCAATTGCGTTTTATTCTTTCTGGATTCCAATGAAGACAGATGTGTTGGAGTCAGGAATGATCTCTGTTCGTGATTTTAATCCATTCAATACCGTAGTTACTTCGGTTTATCAGAAAAAGGAACAGGTGTTGGAAAGTATTCCGGCTGATCCTGAAACACTTGAAGAGAAGATCGAGAAGTTGGACAAAGATGTTGAGGTGTTTTCATATGAATTCGATGATGATCTATATATCCCGGTTAGGATTCCAAAAACGAATACTCCCGAAGTGACAAACACTGAAGTTGAAAATACAACAGTTTCTTCTCAAGGAAATTTTGACCTTATCGTGGGCTGCTTTGGCGATGAAAACAATGCTAAAAATCTTGTAGCGAAATTGAAGTCGGAAGGATTTGAAGCGTACATCGTTGATGTATCCAACAACCTCTCAAGAGTAAGTGCAGGGAATGCGAATGATCAAGACGCAATTTCTCAGCTTAATCAGAAAGTATCTGCAGCGGGGTATACCGGATGGGTACTTAAGCATTAACCTTATTTTATGATCTTATATAACGTTACAGTCAGCATCGATCCTGAAATTGCTGAAGAATGGCTGACATGGATGCGTGAAGTCCATATTCCCGATGTGATGGCCACAGGATGTTTTATTGAAAGCAGGATCTCCAGAGTGCATGGGGAGGAGGAAGGTGGAATGACCTACGCGATTACTTATCTGTCGCCAAGTCAGGCCCTGCTGGACGAGTATCAGTCAAACCATGCTGCGGCACTTCAGAGAGAGCATTCATTGAAATATGACGGAAGATTTGCTGCCTTCAGAACAATGTTGTCCGTTATAGAGGAATTCAGGTCACATGTCGGTTAAAGCAAAGAAGCATCTTGGTCAGCATTTCCTGGTCGATAAAAACATCTGTCAGAAGATCTCGAATCAATACGGAAATCATCACGGGTGTAATCGAGTTTTAGAGATCGGCCCTGGAATGGGAGCATTGACAGAATTCTTATTACAGCGAGAAGAATTAGATGTATACGTGATCGATGTCGACGACGAATCCATCGATTATCTGAAAAAACATTACACTCAACTTGAAGGCAAGATCTTCCATGGAGATTTTCTAAGAATACATCCCGAAAAGATCTTCAGTGACGGATCATTTGCAGTGGTAGGGAACTTCCCGTATAATATTTCATCTCAGATCCTTTTCCGTTGTTTACAGTTTAGAAACAGGATCCCCGAGATCATGGGGATGTTTCAAAAGGAGGTAGCAGAAAGAATTGCTGAGCCTCCAGGATCAAAGCAATATGGAATACTGAGTGTTCTGATGCAGGCATTTTATGACATTAAATACTGCTTTACGGTTGATGAGCACGTGTTTAATCCTCCACCAAAAGTAAAGTCAGGAGTAATACGTTGTACGCGGAATGACAGAGAAACGCTTGGTGTTAATGAAGAGCTTTTTATTAGAGTAGTAAAGGCCTGCTTTAACCAGCGAAGAAAAACCATTCGCAACTCTATGAAACCGATCCTGAATCCAATGCCTTTTGATCATGAATACCTGCAGCGAAGGCCAGAAAGAATGTCCGTAGAGGATTTTATTGAATTGACCAGAATGGTGGAATCACATCTGAAGAAGTGATTTTATCTAAAAAACCATTGTTTTTCGGGAAAAATGATTTTCTTTGTCAGTATAAAATTGAATTAAAATGGGTTCTTCATCAGTTTTTTATGCGATCGGTGATCTTTTAACTTGGACGTTTGGTATTTTCGAAATGATCGGAAACACGTTTAATTATTCGTTGATCGTACTTGGTTTTATCGGTTTGTTCTATTGGTTGAACTTACAGAAGAAATTTAACGACAAAGCTAAAAACGAAGGGACTCTTAAATAATATTCGTCTAGCACAAGCGAGGGTTGTTGATCTGGTCAACAACCCTTTTTTATTTCTATTTTTTGGAGGATTATCCCGATATTTGAACCTCAAAAATAAATCGCATGTCCAAAGTTGTTACCCTCAACGAGTTTATTCTTGACCGTCAGGCAGAATTCCCATTTGCATCAGGAGAACTTTCCAGATTACTAAGTGATATTGCTGTTGCAGCGAAGATCGTTAGCCGCGATGTAAGAAAAGCAGGATTGGTAGATCATATCCTTGGGGCTCATGGAAACACAAATGTTCAGGGTGAAGAACAACAAAAACTGGATGTTGTTGCTGACGAACAATTTATCAAAGCGTTTGAAAACGGCGGAGAGGTGTGTGGTATTGCATCCGAGGAGAACGATGATTATGTCGCATTCACTTCAGAGGCTGCAAAAAAGGGAAAGTATGTTGTGCTGTTCGATCCTCTTGATGGGTCATCAAATATTGACGTGAATGTTTCAATCGGCACCATCTTTTCGATCTACAGAAGAACATCTGATCTTGGGTCTGAAGCGACATTGGAAGACATGCTGCAAGCCGGTGATAAGCAGATCGCCGCGGGGTATGTGCTTTATGGCTCATCAACCATGTTGGTATATACAACCGGCTGCGGAGTGAACGGATTTACACTTGATCCGAGCATCGGGGAGTTCTGTCTATCGCACCCAAATATGAAAATGCCTGAGACCGGAAGGATCTATGCGATGAACGAAGGGAATATAGATATCTGTAATCCAGGTATTAAAGACTACGTGAAGTATTGTCAAAGTTTTGAGAATGACAAAGGTGCCCCTTATTCAGGAAGATACATCGGATCATTGGTTGCGGATTTTCACCGTAATATGATCAAAGGAGGTATATACATTTATCCGGGAACTACGACCTCACCTGAAGGAAAACTAAGGCTTTTATATGAGTGTAATCCACTGGCTTTCATTGCTGAACAGGCAGGTGGTCTTGCGACTACCGGATTTGATAGAATTCTAAGCATTAAACCGGAAAGATTGCATCAGCGTGTTCCTTTCTTTGTTGGATCTAAAAAAATGGTCGAAAAGGCGATGAGCCTCATGCAGTAAAATGGACATTAAAGAATTTCGTACTGCATTTTCCCGCCTTGATCAGATCGATAAATCCGCTCATGATCTGGGGAGTGCTGTAAAACGAATTCACTGGAAAGGTCTTGTTGGTTCATCGAGAGCATTGTGCGCTCAGGCACTTTCAGAACAAATTCCCGGGCATCATTTATTTATTCTTTCAGATAAGGAGGAGGCTGCCTATTTCCTGAATGACCTTGAATCCATGTATCCGGATGACAAAAGGGTTGCGTTTTATCCAGCATCCTACAGGGTTCCCTATCAACTTGAAGAAACGGACAATGCCAATGTGGTTTCAAGAGCAGAAGTTCTTGAGCGAATTAACAATGGGAAGAATGTCTGGATCGTAACGTATCCTCAGGCGCTTTTCGAACATGTGCCGACTCAAAAGAAACTCGCACAAAACACTTTGCGGATCGAAGTGGGGAAAACGTATTCGATCGATTTTATCAATGAACTTCTGCTTGAATATCATTTTGACAGAGTCGACTTTGTTTATGAACCCGGACAATTTTCGATCAGAGGTGGAATTGTGGATGTCTATTCATTTGCGAATGACGATCCTTTTCGAATTGAGTTTTTTGGAGATGAGGTTGAAAGTATCCGAACATTTGACCCGTCGTCTCAGCTGTCCGTAAGCACTCATAAACATTTCAATGTCATACCGAATGTACAAGGTCAGCTGACGCTTGAAGAAAACGGAAGTTTTTTTGACTTTATTGGAAAAGACGCCACAGTTTGGATCTCATCAGTCGACCAGCTTTTACAAACGCTTGAAAAGGAATACGAAAAAGCAGTCAAGATCCATTCTAATCTTTCCGATACTGTTAAACGAAGCCTGCCATCTGAACTTTATTTACACCCGACTGCAGCTTTCAAAATGCTACAGGAGTACAAGCTGATCGAATGGGGTCCTGAATTTCATTTCAAGGCAGACAAATCTTATTCTTTTGACTTTATTCCTCAGCCAAGCTTCAATAAGAACTTTGATCTTTTAAGAGCTGATCTGATCGAAAGAGAAAAAACGGGTTTTACCAATCTGATCTTTTCCAATCAACCGAGACAGATCGATCGACTCTACCAGATCTTTGAAGATATAGGTGGAGAGGTCAATTTTCAGCCCGTTCACGTTGCTCTCCATGAAGGATTTATTGCTCCTGAATTAAAAATGGTCTGTTACACCGATCATCAACTGTTTGAGCGATACCATCGATTCAGGCTAAAAGAAGGATTCAGACAAGCGAAACAAGCCCTTACCCTAAAGGAGATCTACAATCTTCAGAAAGGAGATTATGTGACACATATCGACCATGGGGTTGGACAATTTTCCG
>SBFR01000189.1 GCA_006227105.1 Bacteroidota bacterium | reverse complement strand
TTCTGCTAATAATTTTTCTGCTTCTGATTTACGCCCGGTTTGAACACAAATGCCAGCCAAATGCATTCTGGCAACCGCATTATCCTGACCTGTTCTAAGACCAATTGCCAATGCTTTTCTCAATAGTGCTTCCGATTTAGCAAATCCTAGCTCCTGGGTGTTAAGCACCGCCTGAAGAAACAGCACGTACGCGTGTTGCTTTTTAGGTAAAAATTCAGGGGCTGTAATTTTATTGATGTGGTATTTTGCTTTATCGGTATTTCCTAACCTCATCTGATTCAAAGCTAGGATCATTCTCTCATTTCTGAAAAAAGATAGGATAATAATAGCCGTTACAAAAATGAAGGTAATCCCCCATCCCCAATGACCTGTAACAAATAACCAGGTATTAAAGAACAATGCTAATGCTGCTACAGTGCAGCGGATGATAAAATTCAACATAGATCAATCAATTGTTGCAATACATTTCAATTCAATGGCAATAGGAGTCGGCAGAGAATTGATCTCAACGGTCGTTCGACAAGGTTGATTATCCTTGAAATACTCCGCGTAAACTCTATTGTAGACGTGGAAATCACGCTTCATGTTCACAAGAAACACGGTAACATCCACTAAATTTTCCCAGCTAGACCCTGATTCTTCAAGAATCGTTTTCACATTCTCAAATACATTACGACACTGCGCCTCAAAATCGAATTCTATGAAATTTCCATTTTTATCCAATTTTAGCCCGGGTACACCAGAGTCGATATCATCAGATCCTGCTACTCTTGGACCTACTCCTGATAAAAAAAGCAAATTACCAACTCTCCTTGCATGAGGATAAAGCCCAACCGGTTTTGGTGCCTTATTCGTCGAAATTCTTGTTTGATCCGCCATGGAAAATTTTTGGCAAAGATAATCAATAAAATCGAGGAGTTCACCCACTTTTCACACAGCAAAATTTTGGTATTGTTTTTGAAATCGACGTTTTGCCTAAATTCGCATTATGAAACATTGGATTTACATCCTTTTTACTGGTTTAGTCCTCGGACTAACGTCGTGCATTGAGATCATTGATGACGTGACAATTCACAACGACGGTTCAGGGACATACAAGTACACCGTTAACTTGAGTGCCAGTAAAGTGAAGATCAATTCAATCCTTGCACTTGATAGCCTAGATGGGAAAAAGGTTCCTTCAAAAGAAGATATAGAAAATGATTTTCTGGATGTGATCGAATCGCTAAAGAAGAAATCTGGTATATCGAATGTCGATTACAGCATGGACTTCTCGGATTACATCTTCAAATTGCAGTGTGACTTCAAAAGCATTGAGGATCTTCAGGATGCAATAAAAGCAATCGTGAAGGAACAAAGCAAGGAAAAAGATGCTGAGGAATACGACTATAACTGGATCAGTTGGGATGGTAGTAAATTGATGAGAAGTATTCCGGAGCTGGACATTAAGCAAACCAAATCTATGAAACAAGAGGATATCGATCTTTTAAAGACCGGTAACTACACTTCAATTACACGTTTTGATCGTCCGGTTGACCGTTTTGAAAATGCTAAAGCCTTGATGTCCAAGAATAAAATGGCTGTAATGATAAAGACAGACCCCTATTCATTGACTCAGGATTACAATCTGCTCGAAAACACGATTTATCTCACCCCTCAGAAGTAGGCATCCGCGAAAAATTGATAATTTCGCAGTATAATTAATTCATTAGGCTTACATGAGGTTTTACCTTTCGCTGATCGCATTGACCACTGTTCTGAATGGGTTCGCCCAACAATCTGAACTTTTGATTCCAAAGGATGCTGTTACCGTATTCAGTTTGAATAACATTCAACTATTACAGAAAGTTTCTCTTGATGACCTGGTAAGCTATGAGTTCATGGCCGAAGTGCAACAGGAATTATTTGATGGATCGACGAGTGGTAAAACGCTTAAAGATTCGGGATTGGATTTTGATCAACGTTTGAATGTGTTTTACGGCAAGGGGGATCAGTATGAAATTTCCGGATTCACCTTTGGAATCAAAGACAAAGAACAACTTTTTACGGTTTTCGATGATTTTGAAAAATCGAAAAGTCCATATGAAGGAGTTGAATTGTACACTTCATTTTTCAACAATCTATTGATCAAGGGAAATCAAGGACTTCTAATCCGAGTTGAACCAACGATGGAGAAGATCGATGAGATCACCGATTCGATATGGTATGCAAGGGGATTTGAGGATCCGTGGATGGAACTTTACTATCCGGAAGATGATTACGAAGGTGAGTATGATGGAGAAATGGAAGAAGAAATGTATCAGGAAACCTTCGATACAGAAGATCAGGGCAATTACTTCCCGCCTGACCAGGAAGACCCATTGAAAAAGAACTATTTTGAGTTAAGAGATTCTGTAAATACAATTTATCAGCAGCGCTATTTCAGTTTTGTTTGTGATGAGTTGTTCAAAGACGGGTATAACTTGATGAAACATGATCTACGCTTTACCGAACACATCAAGCATACATCGGAAGGTATATTCTATCTCGACAACTCAAGAAGTGTTCAAAAAGCTCAGAACCTATGGTATCTGCAGACCATGTTCCCTACCCTATATAATGACGTCAAGGAGCTTTATACCGGAAATGTCATTTTGGGGGATCTATTCTTGAAAGACAATGCGGTTGAGTTTAAAGTTGAAGCTCGTTATGGTCAGGAATTAGGTTCGATCTACGAGAAAATGAACAATTCGAAATTTGACAAGGATGTTTTAAAGTACATCCACAAGGATAATTCAGCGTTCTTCTCTTACAATGTGAACTTGAGAGAAGCTTATGAGCAGGCATATAAGGTCATCGTTCCTATTCTTGAAAACGAAAGAAATGTTCAGGTTTCTTACAACTTGCTAATGTTGGAGCTTATCAATGAATACGTGAATAAGGACGCTCTTTTCGACACGTATAAAGGAAGCATGTTCGGTACATTCAATGGAATTCGAAAGATCAAAACCAAAAAGATCATTTTCGAATATGATGAGGAAACTTTTGATTACACCGAAAGAGAAGTTGAAGCTGAAGAGGATATGCCAATATTTACTTTGGGGTTCTCTACTGAGAGAGGTGACATTCCGGAAAAGATCCTGAAGCATCTATCCAGATTAACATCCCGCTTCAAAAACATGGGTGATTACTGGGTGTATGAAGAAGCGGTTCTAGACGCTGCGTCCCTTTACATGATCCATAAAAATGGACTTTTTATCTTCACTAATGATGAAGACCTTGCCATGAATCATTCAGATGGTTACGGTGCGGATGCGTTGAAGGGGTCTCTGGCGAAGAAAGCCAAAAAGAGTGGCTTCATGTACGGTCATATCGACTGGTCAAGAACAATTGATCATTTCCCAAGAGATTTCTTCAATGATGAAGAAAACGAGATACTGGATGCCATGAGAGGTAAAACAGGGAATATGGAGCTCACATCGTCAAAAACGACAAAGGAAAGCACCAAATTCAATCTTGTCTACAATTTCAACGGGGAATACGAGAATTCAGGGAAATACTTGCTTGACCTTGTAAATAGCGTATACGTTATCTCGAAATAAGATGTTCAAAAAGATCACGCTGATCATTGTTCTTGCAGTGGCTTTAGCGGCCTTTCTGGTTCTTCGTCCCTATATTTTTCGTAAAAACGATCCTCCTCGATTAGAAGATCGAATCCCCGATGCTGACTTTCTATGCCGAGCATATATCCTTGATGTTGCCAGAGAAACAAGCAGTATGCTGCATTATCACAAGGTAGACTTCAGAGACTTCTTTTCGTATGAATTTCTGCTCGGACAGTCCAAAATGTACGGATTGAATCTTCAACAGGCTTCGTACCTATTTGCGAATGAGGAAGGTGATTGGGGAGCATTGGTTCAGGTAAGTGACAGCAGTAAGATCTACCAGGGAATAGATCGACTAAAGAAATTTGCCTTCATCTCTGACACTATCGTTAGTGACAAAAAGCTATATAAAATCGAACAGGAACAGATCTACCTCTATTATGATAGATCTTATATGCTTGTGTACAAAGGAAATGATATCACTAAAGTTTTCAATCGTGTTGTAAACTGCAAAAGAGGTGATATTTCACCAGGATGGAAGGCCTTTCTTAAAGAGCGTAAATTCAGAGATGAAAAGCTGGTGCTTTATTCGAACTGGGAAAAGCTGAAGATCAATGGTGTAGAAAATGCTCTTTTTGCACATGACAGTGATTCAACCAGCTTCAGCTTAAAGGCTTACGCAAGAAATAATAAGCCATTGAATATTTCGATGAAGAGTGATGGGGAAAACTTGATCTCTGGAGAATTTACTTCCAAAATGCTCAATGTTCATTTAGACATTTCAAAGCTTCGCAAGCATCCGGAAGATCCCATCTACAAATGGCTTAAGAAACTCGGGAACAGGATCAGTTTCCCCACGGAAGATTTCCTCAACACCTGGGAAGGTGACCTTTCATTTAGGCAAGGAGGCTATCAGTTGATCAAAGAATCCTACATTGAATCTGAGCTCGACGAAAATTTTAACGTGACTGAAGTGCGCAAGGAAAAGGAAGTTAAAGTCCCTGGGTTTTCCTTACTCTTCTCTGTGAATGAAAACGGACCTCGCTTCATCAATCGTCTCCTAACAAAAGGAATCCTGACTCAAGATGAAAATAAATACCGTTTCCTTTTCTCTCCCCCATTATATATGAAAAAGATCAAGGGCTATTATATCTTCCACTCTGGAGAGTATACGCCCCGTCGAGAAACGCACGGCAAGAACAATGGTATCTGGACCCAAAGAGGCACCAAGATCGAGTTCAGTCTTGACAGTTTGAGTAGAAACGAGGTATTTGGTTCGATCTATATTCCTGTTAAAAAGCTTTTGACCAAAAACCGGTTTTTTTAATCCTTTCCGTTTTTCATTTCTCAACATCGATGTGTAAATAACTACGCCATTTTTTTTGGTGTTAAGAACTCAAACAAAGTTATCTTAATACAAAAATCAACCCTATGGCGAAAAAGCAAAAGATCTTTGTGCTGGACACATCTGTACTACTTCATGATCATCTTTCGATCACCAACTTCAAAAGCAACGATGTTGCAATTCCTATTACAGTGCTTGAGGAGCTCGATAAATTCAAGATAGGGAACGATACAAAGAACTTTTCAGCCAGAGAAGTAATTCGCTTTATCGATAAACTTTCTGGTTCAGGTAGTCTCCAGGAATGGATCCAACTAGGTAAAGGATTGGGAAAATTCAGAGTTGTTCTGGAAAGCAATCCTAGAGAGATCAATGCTGAATACGTCTATTCGGTAGGGAAAAATGATCATAAGATCATCAACGCTGCTTTGTACCTCAAGGAGGTTGAAGTGAAAAGGGAGGTTGTACTGATCACGAAAGACATCAACCTGAGAATCAAAGCAAAAGCACTTGGAATCGCAGCAGAAGATTATGAAACAGGAAAAGTAAGTGACGTAGAACTTGAACAGTCATCAACCTACAACGTGGATGGTCTGGATTCAGAAGTAATTCGTCAGATCTTCACCAAGGGTAAGATTGATGAAAACGGACTATTAGGAAACAAAAAAGTCACCAATGGATATTACATTCTCAAGAATGGAAAATCATCTTCGCTAGCTTTTTATAATCATCTTTCGGATCAGATCGAGCGCATTGAAAAAGAATTCATCTATGGTATAAAACCAAAGAACGCTGAACAAGCATTCGCGCTTAATGCCTTAATGAATCCACATATTAAACTTGTCGCATTGCAAGGAGTTGCCGGAACAGGAAAGACATTATTGGCATTAGCAAGTGCGCTGGAACAAAGTAAGGCCTTCCATCAGGTTATCCTTGCCAGACCGATCGTTCCACTTTCCAATAAGGATATCGGATTCTTACCAGGAGATGCAAATGACAAAATTGGGCCTTATATGGAACCTTTATGGGATAACCTGAAGTTTATCAAAGCTCAGTTCGGAGAGAATGAGAAAAAACACAAAGCGATCCTGGAAATGGAACAATCCGGTAAGATCGTCATCACTCCATTGGCTTTCATTCGTGGTAGAAGTCTTTCGAACATTATGTTCATCATTGATGAAGCTCAGAACCTAACGCCACATGAGGTGAAAACCATCATTACCAGAGCTGGAGAGAACACTAAGATCGTTTTCACAGGCGATGTTCATCAGATCGACACTCCATATCTGGATGAGAACAGTAATGGTTTGGCTTATCTCGTGGACCGCTTAAAGGGTCAGGAGCTTTTCGCACATGTTAAACTTGAAAAAGGAGAAAGATCTGAATTAGCGAATCTTGCGAACGATCTTCTTTGATCAGCCAAGAACATTCTGTAGAGCAGATCGAAGATCAGGAAATTTGAAAACATACCCGGTCGAAATGATCTTTTCATTGGAAACGGCGACGTTTTCAAGCAGCATTTCTGCCATTTCACCAAAAAATAGTTTTAACGTAAAGGCAGGAACTGGAGGCAGAAACAGTCCTTTTTGAAGAACTAAAGCAATTTCTTTGGTCATTGTTCGGTTGCTTTCATTGCCAGTTACTGCGTTAAAAGTTCCGCTCAATTCATGTTGAACGACATGAAGATATATTCCCGCAAGATCATCAATATGGATCCATGGCATTGCTTGTTTACCATTTCCCAATGGAGCACCTAATCCCCATTTGATTGGTTTAACCAGTTTCTCTAAGGCCCCACCATTTCGATCCAATACAACTGAGGTTCTGATCTTGGCAACCTTGCACTTCGAAGAAAAAAGTTCGGCACTCGCCTCCCATTGTTTCACCAATTCACTTAGGAAATCATTACCGTATGGGTCTTGTTCAACATGTTCTCGGGTATCCCAACCATAGCCGTAGCAGTTCACTCCTGATGCTGAAATAAACAACTTGAGATCAACTAACTCGCCCGAATGCTCAAACAAAAACTCATTTGTTCCTTTACGAGAGGAGAGCAATTCTTTTTTCCTTTTAGATGACCATGGCTTGTCTGCGATACCCTCTCCTGAAAGATTGATCAGAACATCAGTTTGTTTGATCTTTTCAAGATCGATCTCTTTTTTTGAAGGATCCCAATAAACGTGATTATCCTTTCTCACGTTCCTTGTGAGGATCAACACCTGATAACCCTCTGCAGTAAAACCTTTTTCGAGAGCTCTACCTATTAGTCCTGTACCTCCTGCTATTGTGATCGTTTTCATCTTCTGAAGAACAAGTTATTAGCTGAATAGTTCATTCAAAGAATAATCTACCGTTTACCCATTCGGGATCAAGGAGGGCACCTTTCTTTTTATAAAATTCGATAGCGGGTTCATTCCAGTCAAGCACCTGCCAATCCATTCTGCGGACCTTCCTTCTTTTTGCCTCTTGAATAACTTCATCAAATAACATCGAACCGGCACCAGTTCGGCGGTATTCAGGTAAGATATACAGATCTTCCAGATAAAGGCATTTCCCCTTCCAGGTAGAATAATTTGTATAGAATAAAGCAAAACCTATGATGGATCCTGACTCTTCAGCAACGAATGCATCGCATGCGTGCAGCACAAAAAGATCATTACCAAGTTCCTCCGCAGTATTAACGACTTGTTCAGGGGCTTTTTCGTACTCAGCCAAACCTTTGATCAAATTCATGATCTGATCTTCGTCACCTCGCTTTGCTTTGCGAATTGAGATCATTACTGTACTCCTGCTAAATTGAATCGAAGACGAATTCCTGTACTCATATTCCCTGTTGGATATGATGTAGCAACTTTCGGCGTGTTGATCACCTGATCATAATACAACTGAACCGTAAGATTCTGAGTCACGTTGTAGTCCGCTGAAGATTTGATCGAGATCACTCGTTGACCTGCTGTTGCCTGATTCGTGTTCTCAACGATCTTTCTAATCACTGTGAGGTTATCTCTGAAAGACATATCGAATCTTACGTTCAGATCTGCTGCAGGAATTCGGTCAAACGGAAGCTTCACTTTTGTGAAACGATATCCAGTTCCGATCACCCATTCGGCACCTAAAACTTCAGTCACCTGATTATTGTTCAGTGACAAAGTTGCGCTTCGGTCTTTTTTGAATTCAAATTTCGTGATCAATCCCTGGTTCTTGATATTCCAAGTTGCATCAAAACCAATCAATGGTGAGAAACGCTCTGAGATCGTTACATTCTGAAGCTGACGAGCAGCAATAAAGTTGTTATTGATATCAAGAGCAGAAGCACTTCCATCAGCATCAAATTCAGCATTAAGGTTCGTCGTCAATCCAGATACACTTACCGTTGAGCTATACGCATGTCTGATCACAAAATTCTTGACATATTTCTTCGCGAATTCGAATTTGTTTAATCCATTGTAGTTGATCGACCAGTTAGGAAGAGGTGTGTTCTTTACCGGATTAATATTCTTTTCATTGATCGAGTTGTTCGTATAGCTGGTAAGGAATGCCCCAGTTACCACTTCCTGTTGTGAGCCATTGTATCCGCTATAGTAACCTGAGATCAACTGGTTCGAATTTGAATTCGAAGCACCCAGCAATTGAGAAACCAACTCTCTGTTCGCTAACAGATTGTCAAAGGTTCCTGAACGGTATTCTTTATCAAGTAAGGCAAAAGCAGAACCGATGGATACTGTTGAATAGGTCAACGTTCCGGTTTCAAACTTACTCTGACTTTCAAATTGCGTTGTTGATTCGTTCCAACGATAGAATTCAGTCGAATTGTTTCCGTACGTTCTTGTAGCCGTTAATTCAATGGTCAGATCTTTCATCGGCTCGAGACTTGCTCTCAAATTCAAATTCTGAGTATGCGTTATCGTGTATTGCTTATTCAGATTTTCATTTTGAACAAGCCATCCGTTAGACGAAGCAGTCGTTGCAATATTATAGCCTGTTTCACGCCCCCACAAGTCGTATCTCTGTTGTCCGAATACAAAGCCTGCTAAAGGTGCGCTAAAATTGTTGTTGAAGCCAAGAACGCTCGATTCCTGATTATATCCTGGAAGCATCGTTCCGTCATTCAAAGCATAAGTTCCGGATACGTTCCTTACTGTCATTAATAATCTTCCAATAAAGCCAGCCACAGGATGCACTTTACCTCCTCGCTTCTTTTCTGCCTCCTCGCGTTTTTTCTTACGCTCGAATCTTCTCTTTTCACGCTCCCATTTCTTTAATTCTTTCGGGGTCATCTCCTCAATTGGCTTCGGAGGCTCCAACTTATCCGGCAAGGTTGAACCGCCTTTATTCTGTCCATTTCCGATATTTCGACCAGAACCGTTGGATCCTTTAGCTGCAACTGATCCTCTCGCATTTCGACCATCAGTAGTGATCTTTTTCAGGTAAGGAACTTTATTGTAAAGATTCGTAAAGTTTGCCTGAGCCGTCATGTTGATCTGACGGTTATTCTGGATCGTATTTCCGAACTCAGATTGACCAAGAGGCGCTCTTTGCCAGTTGTATGTTCCTGTATACTTCACGTTGGCACTCATCCAGTCCGTGATCGGGAGTTTGTCCAACGGAAGCGTGTAATTCAAACTGTAATTGTGAGAATAGTCCATTGACCTTCCGAAGGTACTCATCTGACTTGCAATAGTGTCTTTAAAGGCCTGATAAGCCAAAGGATCTTCTTTACGGTTCACCGCACCATCTCCTTCTTCAAAAATAGATCGGTTGGCTGCACTGAAAGAGAATTTCAAATTCTTGGTGATATCATATCCAAGGTTGTAATTTCTGTTCCAGTTAAATCTCTTCAGGTAAAGAGGTGCAAATTCATAATCAGGGACAAGGTTATTTCTAACTTGTCGCTCATTATAGGTTCTCAATAGGTCATTCGTGAACGATATGTTCTTTGGTGTCAAATAGAAATTTACATCCCTGATCAAGGCAAACCACTTTGACTTCTGCATGAACTTCACCTTCTTAAATGGTTCAACAGGCTTTGTCTGGAATGAATAATTATAGTTTAATCCACCATTCCATGTCTTTGTTCTATCATAGTTCGTATTGAAATCTCTCCTTAGATTTTCAGAATAGGCATAGTTCAAAGACCAATTCGAAATGCGCCAGAAATGCGGTGTAGCCCCAGCTTTCATTTCCTTACGAACACCTGTGAAATTGTACGATTTACGCTCAGTGAAATCCTGACCATCCCGTGCTCTTTCAGATCTTGTCTGGGCGTCATAACCTGCCAATTGAACATCTGGGTTGTATGGGTCATATTCTGGGTTAACTACCCCTACGGAATAACCATAGAAGAATGGCAAGGTCATTTTTGCTTGGCGACCGAAGAATTGACCAAGCTGAACATTTGAATTCAGGTCAAAGCCCATTCGTTGATTTCTTTGTCTATCCTGTACCCTTGACTCTACACTTCCCCAGTTAATTCCTGAATAATTTCCAGACATTTGAAGAGTAGCAAAATCTGCAGCCTGAACCTGCATCTGAGCGACAGCTGCGGAACCTCCTTCACTCACGAAATCAGTTAATCGTAATTCGTTGATCCACACGATCACACATTCCGCTTCATCTTTATCAGGCCAAGGATTATCTGAATTGATATGAGGATTTCGAACACCTACCATGATCGTCCTCATACCCTGAAGGTTCGGACTTCCTTTCACCTTCAATAATCGTTTCGGATTCTTTGGATCGATCGCAGAATATTCTAAGCTGTAAGCCACGGATGAAATGCCTTGTTCGATCTTTTTATTTCTTTCCTTTTTCAATTCCAGAAGATCGTCGAAAACAATCTCTACATTGTTGATCTCAGGCCAAATATCCTCCGCTAGAGTTGCTCCCCATTGCGTTTCATACAATGGAAGTTCATACTCATAATAGTTATCGTTGTAATCTGTTCCAAGACGAACGAAAAGTGTAAGGTCCTCGTTGTT
>SBFR01000140.1 GCA_006227105.1 Bacteroidota bacterium | reverse complement strand
ACTCAATATGCACGTGCAATTGAGATACTTAAGAAACATGAAGAACAACTGAGACAACTTGCCAATAAGCTTTTAACTTCTGAGGTGATTTTTAAAGAGGATCTGATCGAGATCTTTGGAAAAAGACCTTGGGATCCGGAAGAGGAACATGTTATTCCTTTTGAAGAGAGCAACACTGAGGAAGTCGTTGAAGAACTTTCAAGTGAATCGGAAGCAATTTCAGAAGAGTCTACCGAGGTTGAAAGCAATGCAAAGACAGAGGAATCTTCTTCAGACGATGAAGACTCAGATACTGATAAACAAGATCAATAGACTTCGAAAAGAACCTAAATGAAGTAAATGAGTAATTTACTACTGAGAGCCATAACAGGTGCAATTTTTGTCACCATTATTATAGGATCAATTTTATATGGTCCATATGCTCAGTTAGGCGTTTTTTCATTGGTTACGATTCTTGGGTTGAACGAATTCTTTACCCTTTTTAAAGGACATCCTATTGTTCATGTAAGCAGAGAAATCGGATTATTTATTGGTCTTTTTATTTTCTTTATCCTAGTTGGAATTAGCCTCGAGTGGATTCCAGTGATTTCATTGGTTCTTATCACTCCATTGTTTTTCACCCTAATCTTGAGTGAGCTATGGAAGAAAAAAGAACATCCTTTGATCAATATTTCAGTGTTATTCTTTGGGATCATATACGTTGTATTACCATTTTTTCTAGTGGTAGATCTCAATTTGAGAAATGATCAGTTTATGCCGTCCGTCATTGGCATGTTCATTTTGATCTGGACCAATGATACTTTCGCTTATTTGTCTGGTAGAGCCTTTGGAAAAACAAAACTCTTTGAGCGCATTTCACCTAAAAAAACCTGGGAAGGAACCATTGGTGGGATTATTATGACCTTGATCTTTGGTTGGTTGATCGGCGCATTCATCAATGAAGGGAATGAACTTTTCTGGATGGTATCAGCTGCAATTATTGCTCCTTGTGCTATTTACGGTGATCTTCTCGAAAGCCTATTCAAAAGAAGTCTAAACATTAAAGATTCTGGAACAATTCTCCCTGGCCATGGTGGAATCCTTGATCGTTTTGATGCAGCTTTATTTGCGATTCCTTTTTTCTATAGCTGGTCAATGATTTATAGCTATTTTTGACAAAATTTTTTTGAGATGACCTTACATCGAGAGGGCTATGTTATCATGACTGTAGGACTCATACTCCTGAGTCTCATTCAAGTAGGTAATTATTTTTTATTCAATTTCCTAGGTTGGTCCTGGTTGTTCTACTTGCTTACAGCTGGAGTTTTGGTAATGGCCTACCTGATCATTCAGTTCTTCAGAATCCCTAACAGAAGTTGCATGTTTGCTGCAGACGATGTTATGTGCCCTGCTGATGGAAAAGTGGTAGTAATTGAAGAGGTTGAGGAAACTGAATATTTCAAGGACAAAAGAATTCAAGTAAGTATTTTTATGTCCCCCTTGAATGTTCACGCCAACTACAACCCAATTTCAGGAATTATTAAATACGTCAAATATCATCCTGGATTGTTCCTTGTTGCTTGGCACCCAAAGAGTAGTACTGATAATGAAAGAACGACCATCGTTATCGAACACTCTTCTGGAAAGGAAGTATTATTCAGACAAATCGCAGGTGCGGTCGCTAGAAGAATTTGTTATTATGTTCAAGACGAACAAAAAGTAAGAACAGGGGAAGAATTTGGTTTCATCAAATTTGGTTCAAGAATTGATGTATTCCTACCACTGGATTCAAAAATAAATGTTAAAATCGGTGATGTCGTTAAGGCAAAACTGACCAAAATTGGAGAACTAGTTTAAATTTTATTAATTTTATAAAAAATAATTGGCCATGAAAAAAGTACTTTTTGCAATCGCATTGATCACTTTCACTGGTTCAGTTGCTTCAACTGCTTATGCAGCTTCAACTGGAGTTAAGACTGAAATCAAGAAAGATGATAAGAAAAAGAAGAAGAAGAAAGCATCATGTTGTTCAGCTGAGTCTAAAGCTACTGCTGGATCATGTTCTTCTAAGTCTACTGAAGGAAAATCTTGCTGTTCTAAGAAGCAGTAATTAGATTCGCTTTAATAATAAAGGCCGCTTTTAGCGGCCTTTATTATTTTATTACTATTCCTACCGGACAATGGTCTGACCCATGAATTTCATTCAGAATGAATGATTCCTTTACCTTGGGTAAGAAGGATTCAGACACCAGAAAATAATCAATTCTCCAGCCAATGTTCTTTCCTCTGGCTCCTGCTCGATAACTCCACCAAGAGTATTTGACCTCATCTCCGTTCAAAGCCCTGAAAGTATCTACTAATCCAGCTTTAGAGTATGCATCCATCCCGTCGATCTCTTCCTGCATAAATCCTGCGGCTTTATTATAATTCTGTTTCGGTCTGGCAAGATCGATCTCCTTATGTGCAACATTGAAATCACCACAAACTATAACCGGTTTTGATTCCTCCAGTTTTTTCAGGTATTTAAGAAACTCCTGATCCCATGACTGTCGATAATCAAGACGAAGTAATTCGCTTCCAGAATTAGGAACATACACATTGATCAGATAATACTCTTCAAACTCAGCACAAGTTATTCTACCCTCATTATCGTGTTCTCCAACTCCAATGTAATAGGTTACCGAAATGGGCTGGTGTTTCGTAAGAATTGCTGTCCCAGAATATCCTTTGCGTTCTGCTTCATTGGCATAAACATGATAATCCTTGAGAGGTGCAACGGTTTCTTTTACCTGGTCAACAGTAGCTTTCGTTTCTTGAAGGCAAATGATATCGGCATCAAGCTCACGCATATCTTTCAAAAACGACTTTTGCATGATCGCCCTGATTCCGTTGACGTTGAAAGAAATGATCTTCATTTTTTATTTTAAAATTAGCTAATATCCATGCAAAATTAGTGTTCCGAACGAAGAATTCCCCATTATCTTTGTCACATGCAAGCTTTTGACCTTCAAACGATACAGGATCTGGAATTTGACACACTGATCAACTGGTTGGAGGAATATGCTATTGGAGGAACTTCCAGAAAGCGAATTCAAGAACTTAAACCTTCAAATAAATTCGATCAGATCACAAAAGATCTGAATACTGTGAATGAATTGTTGACCATCAGGACAACAGGGGAAAGTTTTCCAGCATTGGATTTCGAAGAACTTGAAAGCGAACTGAGAATATTGCCCGTAAAAAATTCTGTCCTTCAACTGGAGGGTTATATTCGGATCAGTGTTGCTTCAGATCTGATCAATCGCTTATTGTATTTTTTTGACAAACGGGAGAAAGACTATCCTCTGCTCTCTGATCTTTTCAAAGAGGCTTATTTCACGAACGAAATTATTGAAGCAATCGATCAGATATTTGATCGAAATGGTAATGTTAAAGATGATGCCTCCCCCCTGCTTTTTGAGATCCGACAGAAAATTAAGGTGGTCAGAAATCAGATCAACAGAAATTTCGACAAGGAATTAAGGCGATTAACCAAAGACAATTTGCTGGCAGAAACAAGGGAAACGTTCATCAATGAAAGAAGGGTTTTGACCGTTTTGTCAACGCATAAAAGAAAGATTTCCGGAACGGTTGTGGGATCCAGTAAAACAGGAAGCTTAACCTTCATTGAACCACAGATCAACATCCAACTGAACAACGAACTGGAGCTATTGCTGGACGATGAACGAAAGGAAATCTATCGAATTCTTCAGGAGCTGACAAGAACCTTGGCGACCTTCCTCCCGTTGATCAAAACATATCAGTTCATTTTGACTGAACTTGATTTCATCAATGCCAAAACAAGACTAGCGATCAACTTGAATTGTGTTTTACCAGGAATTGTGAATGAAACACGACTGGAATTGATCGACGCATTTCACCCTATTTTATGGTTGAACAATAAAAATCATGGAAAGAAAACCATTCCACAGTTCATCACCATGGATCGAACAAGCCGAATGCTTGTCATTTCAGGACCAAATGCAGGAGGTAAAAGTATTACACTGAAAACTATCGGGTTATTGCAGTTAATGCTTCAATC
>SBFR01000162.1 GCA_006227105.1 Bacteroidota bacterium | reverse complement strand
TTTCTCGGTAAAGTTGGTGAATGGACCAGTTTAAACGATGTAATTGCTTCCGGAGGTATGTACTCAGGACTCAGCTTCGAAAGTATATCCGGTTATATTCTTTCTCCTTTTTCATGGTTACTTGGTGTCGAATGGCAAGATTGTATGTATTTCGGTCAGTTACTTGGTGAAAAAACGATCCTCAATGAATTCATTGCTTACCCTCATCTAGGGCTCATTCAGGATGAACTTTCCCAAAAGTCCATCATCATGTCAACCTACGTACTTTGTGGGTTTGCAAACATCGCTTCCATTGGGATACAGGTTGGAGGAATCGGTATACTCGTTCCTGAAAAGAAATCCTTACTCGCCCAATATGGAATTAAAGCTTTAATTGGCGGGACCCTTGCTTGTATGTCTACGGCAGTGTTGGCCGGTATGTTATTCTAATGAATATCCAGGAACGAATATTCCACGTTTCGTCTGAGGAAGAATTCAATCAATTAGCTCTTGAACTTTTCCAATATCAACTGAAAAACAATCCTGTTTATTCAGAATACATTAAACTAACAGGTCGAGAAAATCCCCGTAGTTATAAGGAAATACCTTTTCTACCTATTGAATTTTTCAAGTCAAAAAAGATCCTTACAGAAAACGATGTTTTTGAAGTGCTATTCAAGAGTAGCGGCACTACAGCACAAACAAGGAGTCTACATTATGTTAAAGAGAAGCAACTTTATATTGAGTCCATCACTAGAACATTCAAGCATTTTTTTGGAGACCCCAAAGAATGTGTGATACTGGCATTACTTCCTAATTATATAGAGCAAGGGAATAGCAGCTTGGTATTTATGGTAGATCATCTGATCAAAGGGACCAAAAGTTCAATTTCTAGTTTTGTCCTTGATGAACCTGAATCTATTATCGATCTATATCATTTAGGGTTAAATCAGCACAAGAAGGTGATCATCTTTGGCGTCTCCTATGCGCTTCTGGATCTTGCTGAAAAACAAATTGATCTTTCAAAGGCATTCATCATTGAAACAGGTGGAATGAAAGGTCGACGATCGGAAATAACGAAGGAAGAATTGCATCTGGTTCTTAAAAGAGGTTTGGGAGTTAGTCAAGTATATTCCGAATATGGTATGACCGAATTATTATCTCAGGGATATAGCATGAAGGATCAAATCTTTGAAACTCCACCCTGGATGAGGATCCTTTGTAGAGATATGAATGATCCATTTGAAATTCTGGAAGACGACAAAACAGGTGGAATAAATGTGATTGATCTTGCAAACATCTATTCATGTCCGTTTATTTCAACCCAAGACCTTGGCAAAACTTACGGTAATCAATTCAAAATAATGGGAAGATTTGACCAAGCTGACATACGTGGATGCAACCTAATGGTTGAATGATCGATTCTAATTCATTACTTTTACATTAAAGTGAACATGACTTCGGGAACCATACTTATACTTTTATCCATTGGCTTGATGGCAGGAATACTGAGCGGATTCGTGGGTATTGGTGGAGGAGTTATTATAGTGCCTGCTTTGGTGTTCGCACTTGGTCTGTCTCAGCATGAGGCTCAAGGTACGAGCTTGTTTGTTCTCATGATGCCAGTTGTACTTCTGTCAGTTATCAATTACTGGAAGGCTGGAAATGTAAACTGGAAATTTGGTCTTTTGATAGCCGTTGCATTTGTAATAGGTGGATATATAGGGTCAAAGTTATCGCTAAAGCTTTCTCCGGGAATAGTTAAACTTATTTTTGGTGTAATCATGGCCTTTTTATCATTCAGGTTGATCTTATCAGGCTATAATGCGGTATCGAATGAATCCTGAAATCATTGACCATATTAATCTGCGTTCGCTTGAGATCTTTGACAAAGTCAAAGAGATCCGTGAACACATTCATCAATACCCTGAGCTTTCTTTCGAGGAACATGAGACAATGACTTTTGTTTGTTCGCAATTGGATCGGATCGGAATCCCTTATCAAAAAGGAGTAGCCGGAACGGGTATTGTAGCGCTAATAAAGGGGGTTCATCACCTTCCTGATCAAGAATGTATAGCTTTACGTGCAGATCTTGATGCACTGCCGATCTTTGAACAAAACGAAGTCGGCTATCGTTCCTCTCGAGAAGGTGTCATGCACGCCTGCGGACATGACGTCCATACCGCAATTCTCATTGGCACTGCTGAAATTCTTTTTGAGTTGCGTGATCGTCTACCATCGCCTGTTAAACTGGTGTTTCAACCTGGAGAAGAGAAAAATCCTGGTGGAGCATCACTGATGATCAAAGCTGGTGCATTGGAAAATCCATCAGTTAAGGAAATGTATGCCCTACATGTATATCCAGAAATGAATGCAGGAAAAGTCGGTTTTAAAGGTGGCATGTACATGGCTTCTTGTGATGAGATCTATATTACCATCCATGGTAAAGGCGGACATGGGGCAATGCCACATGCTTGTGTTGATCCCATTATGATCGGCGCAAATCTACTCGTTGAATTGCAGCAGGTCGTAAGTAGAAAATGTGATCCAAAAATTCCTTGTGTTTTGTCATTTGGACATTTTGAAGCGATCGGAGCGACAAATGTAATTCCTGAAAAGGCAATCCTAAAAGGTACATTCAGAACCATGGATGAAGCGTGGAGAGAAACTGCTCATGATCTTATTATTTCCATTGCTGAAAGTATCATTGAATCTCATGGAGGAAAAGCTGAAGTAGAGATCAGTAAAGGTTATCCTTTTCTTGTGAATGACGAAATCTTGACAGATCAAATGAGACAAAAATCCATCGTTATTCTGGGGGAAGAAAATGTTGAAGAGCTGCCTATTCGTCTGACTGCTGAAGATTTTTCTTTTTATTCTCAAAAGGTGCCTGTTTGTTTTTTCAGACTGGGAGTTCGTAACGAAGATGAAGGCATTACCTATGGAGTGCATCATCCGAAATTTAACATTGACCCATCCGCACTAATTACTGGAATGCGTATAATGGCTTCAACAGCATTTAAATGAAAAATTCCATTTTTATTCTACTGCTTTCGATAGTTGCTTTTTCCTGCAATAAGGAAAAACAAACCTCTAAAAAGATCATTGGAGAATGGGCTCCTGTATCTCACAAGATCACTGCAGATGAAGGACTAAATTATTACGGTACAATCAATGGATCTTTGTCAATAACCGAAAATGAAAATTCGGTTACTTCGAATAATTTCAATTGGTCAACCTCTACAACTTCTGAGATCGGAGCTTTTGACTTTCAATTCAATGGACTTTTCGAGATAATTGAAAAGGGAGGATACATGAACCTAATTAAGTTTGATAACTCCGGGAATCCAATAGATACTACAAAGACAAGAATATATACATTAACGCGAACTGATATGAGTTTGGAGTTTTCAGACGATCAATTCCGTACTCACTTCATTGTATTCCAAAAGAACTGATCAATTGGCCATATCGCTCATGAATTTTATTCTCATGAGTCGGATTTCTTCTTCGGTATAATCTCCATCAAATTCATTGTAAGCAGTCACCAAATCATCCGTTTCTGCTTCGCTGAAATAATCAAAGATCTCATCCTGATTTTCCGGATCAAGGATTTCATCCAGATAATAATTGATATTGATACGAGTACCAGATGAAACAATCGCTTCGATCTCATCAATTACCTCATCAAAACTTTTTCCCTGAGCTTTACCAATGTCCTCTAAAGGAAGTTTTCGGTCAATATTCTGGATCAACTGCACTTTAAGGACCGATTTATTGATGAGTGTTTTAACTACCAGATCCTGTGGTCGCTCAATATTGTTTTCCTCTACATAATTTTGGATCAAGGCGATGAAAGGTTCTCCATAGCGAGCAGCCTTCCCTTGTCCTACACCTTGGATATTAGTCAATTCATCAATTGTCACAGGATATTGTAAACACATATCCTTTAACGATGGCTCTTGAAAAATAACAAACGGAGGAATATTTTTTTGTTTACTGATCGATTTTCTAAGGTCGATCAACAGCTCATAAAGTGTTTCATCGAAAGCACCTCCCTTTCCTCCGGAGTTCAAAATAAGATCATCGTCATCAGAAACAGAGAAGTCGTGTTCTTTGATCAAAAGGAAAGAATGAGGATTCTTCATGAACTCCTCTCCCTTCTCAGTGATCTTTAACGTTCCATAGGTCTCAATATCTTTAGAAATTAAACCTGCCACTATTACTTGCCTGATCACAGCATTCCAAAAATGTTCATCCTTCTCCTTACCTACTCCAAAATCAGGTAAAAGATTGTGTTTATATGACTTGATTTCTGAGGTAACATTACCTGACAAAAACGCACAATAATGCTTCGCCTTGTGCATCTCCTGAAGGTCTGAAACAACTTTCAGAAGCATTGACACATATTCCTTTCCTTCTTTTTTCTCCCTTGGATGTCTACAGTTGTCACAGAATTCATTGCAATTCTTCTCCTCAAAGGTTTCACCAAAATAATGTAAAATGAATTTTCTTCTACATACTGAAGTTTCTGCATAAGAAACAATCTCGCTCAATAATTGCTTACCGATTTCCTGTTCTGCTACTGGCTTTCCCTGAAGAAATTTTTCCAGTTTCTCGATATCCTTATAGCTGTAAAAAGCGACACATTCTCCCTCTCCACCATCTCTACCTGCTCTACCAGTTTCCTGGTAATAACTCTCTATTGATTTGGGAATATCGTGATGAATAACGTAACGAACATCAGGCTTATCAATACCCATTCCGAATGCAATGGTCGCAACAATTACATCTACCTCTTCCATCAAGAACATATCCTGATGCTTGGCTCTTGTGGTTGCATCTAAACCTGCATGATATGCTAAAGCGTTGATTCCATTTACCTGAAGCAACTCGGCCATCTCTTCCACCTTTTTTCTACTAAGGCAATAGATGATCCCACTCTTCCCTTCTTTTGTCCGGATGTACTTAATGATCTCTTTTTCGACATCTCTTTTCGGCCTCATTTCATAATACAGATTGTCTCTGTTGAATGAAGACTTAAAGACGATAGCGTCGAGCATATTCAAATTCTTTTGAATATCATATTGAACCTTAGGTGTGGCAGTTGCAGTCAGAGCGATGATCGGAACGTTGGAGATCTTCTCAAAAATCTCTCTTAATCTTCTGTACTCTGGTCGGAAGTCGTGTCCCCATTCAGAGATACAATGTGCCTCGTCAATCGCAAAAAATGAGATATCAACTGAAGTAAGAAAGTCAATGTTTTCCTGTTTTGTAAGCGATTCAGGAGCAACAAACAACAGTTTTGTAGAGCCGTCTTGAATGTCTTCTTTAACTCTACTGATTTCCGTTTTTGTTAACGAAGAATTTAGAAAATGAGCAATGGCCTCATTGTCACTAACATTTCTGATTGCATCAACCTGGTTTTTCATTAATGCAATCAATGGAGAGACAACTACTGCTGTACCATTTGATAATAACGCCGGAAGCTGATAACATAATGACTTTCCTCCACCTGTTGGCATGATCACAAATGTGTTCTTACCGTCAAGTACATTCTGAATTATGTCTTCTTGCTTTCCTTTAAATGCGTCAAAACCAAAATACTTCCTGAGAGCTATTTTTAAATCGCTTTCGACCATTAAGATTTCTTTACCTACCTAATTTATAAAAAAAGAGTAACGAATTTACACAATTTAAAGGATTTTTTGTTGAAAAATTCGTTTTCGAAAGGATAAAAACGACGAATAAAAAAATTCACCTTATAAAGCATTGATTCATTCAGATAAACTACAACGATTGATTACCTTTGCTGCCATGGATAACGAAAAGAATATGTCTTTTCTTGACCATCTTGAGGAATTGAGATGGAGACTAGTGAGATCAGCTGCTGCGATCATCATCGTTTCTGTCGTTTTATGGATCTATCAGGGATGGATCATGGAACATCTTTTCCTTTCGATGCGACGACCGGATTTCATCACATTTAAATGGATGTGTCAGCTCTTCAATATTTGTATTGAAGAAATTCCTGTAAGGATGCAAAGTATGACCATGTCCGGACAATTCTCCTATGCATTAATGATGAGTATCATGGGTGGAGTAGTGATCTCATTTCCATTTACTTTTTACCAGCTTTGGGGATTTGTGAAACCAGGTTTAAAAACCAACGAGAAGAGTGCAGTAAGCGGAATCACCTTTTACGTTTCCATTCTTTTCTTTTTAGGGATCACCTTTGGATATCTGATCGTTGCTCCCCTTTGTGTGCAGTTTTTTGGAACCTATCAGATCAGCAGTGAGATTGAAAATAATTTCACCGTCAATTCGTACATGAGCACAATTTTGTCCACTGTTTTTTACTCTGGATTATTGTTCTTGCTTCCTGTCGCAACTTATATTTTCACGAGACTAGGAATAATTACCCCGGCTTTCCTGAGAAAATATCGCAAGCATGCTATTGTTGCTGTATTGATCCTATCAGCTGTAATTACTCCTCCCGATCTTATCTCTCAGGTCATTGTAGCCATACCTATTACACTTCTATACGAAATAGGCATTTTGGTTTCTGCACGTGTTGAAAAGAAAATGATAAAAGAGCAGATCGGAAAACGCTAATTCGATCAATGTAGTTTATTTTAGCGAAAACTTGAAAAGACTACTCTCCATATTCTTTCTGCTTTTTCTGTCCCAAATCTATGGTCAACAGACAAAAGTTTTTGGTATCGTGACTGATGCCGAGACTGGAGAACCTATGCCATTTGTTAAAGTGCAATTTTTGGATTCCAAAATCGGTGTTCTTACTGACACGCTTGGTAAGTATCGAATTGAAACTTATTATGCCACAGACTCATTACAATTCAGTTTTTCAGGTTATTTAACTCAACGGAAAAAGATTCAAAAGGACAAGGAACAAGAAGTAAACATTTCTTTATCGATCCTTTCAACTGATTTTGAGGAAGTCGTGGTAAGAGCCCCTGACGAATTCCCATCAACAATTCTTCATAAAAAAGTAGTAGCCCATAAAGACATCAATAACCGAGAAAAGTTGAATTCGTTTGAATACGAGTTGTACAATAAAATACAACTTGACCTCAATAATATCGGGGATAAATTCACTGAAATGGGGATCGTAAAAAAACTCGATCTTGTAATGAACTATCTAGATTCTGCTGATAATGGCAAAAGTTATCTGCCAGCAATGCTAAGTGAGACGATCTCTGATTTTTATTTCACCAACAATCCTAAACGAAAAAAGGAAGTCGTTAAAGCGAATCATATTACTGGTATCGAGAATTTACAAGTGAGTCAACTACTTGGAGACATGTACCTAGACATGAATGTCTATGACAATAATATCAACCTGTTTAGCAGATCCTTTGTTAGTCCGATCTCAACTGTTGCAAGAAACTATTACAAATTCTACCTGGAAGACTCAACCTTCATCGGTAATCAATGGTGTTATAAGCTTCGCTTTACTCCAAAACGAACTGGGGATATGACTTTTGAGGGTGAAATGTGGATCCATGATACCACCTACGCAGTTAAGCAGATAAAGGGTAATATCAGTCCATGGGCAAACATCAACTACATCCAAGATCTGTATTTTGAGCACTATTTTGAAATGGTCGCTCCTGAGGTATGGATGCTGGTTACCGAAAAAGTAATTGCTGATGTCAAAATCACCAAAAACACAGGTATCTATGGATTCTTTGCACGAAAGCTTTCTTCTAGAAAGTACTTCGTGATCAATGAAAAGCGTCCCGATGAATTCTATCGTTCCGATAATACTGTGGAAATACTGGATAGTGCCAAATTGAGAGATGATCTTTATTGGAGTACCCACCGGCACGTCTCCTTAAATAATCAGGAAGAAGGAATTCGGGAGATGATCGACTCTCTTCAAAATATTCCTCTATTCAAAACACTAACCAAGCTTACCTATTTTGCGACCACCGGCTACTGGATCTTTGGAAAGATCGAGGTCGGGAACGCTTACGCACTTATGAGTACCAATCCGATTGAAAAATTCAGAGGAGCTCTCGCCTTACGTACCTCCAATAATTTTAGCCGAAGATTAGAACTCGGCGGGAAAATAGCTTACGGTATTGGTGACGAACGATTTAAATATGGAGCCAAAATAAGGTATAATATTACCCCCAAGAAAAGAGGGATGCTTGTTGCATATTACAATTACGATATTGAGCAAATCGGACAATCTCCTACAGCTGCTGATGTTGGCTCTTCGTTTGGAACGATCTTACGAAATGCGCCACTTGACAAGTTAACAATGGTCGACCGTATTGGGATCAATCTCGAAAAAGACATCAAAAAGGACTTTATTCTTTTCGGAGGTTTTGAGTGGAAAAACTATGTGCCACTTGGGTCCTACTTATACTTGAGACCAACGGACAATCCTTTGGTCCATGACACTCTAAGATCCATTAAAACCACAGAATTTATTGCTCGATTCAGATGGGCTAAAGATGAGGAATTCATTGGAGGGGCTTTTGACAGATCAACCATACGATCACGATATCCAATTTTCTCAATTCAGGGTATTTTTGGAATCAAAGGCCTTTGGGGAGGAATGTATGATTACCAGAAGATCGAATTCTCCATGGAGCATTATAAAATCATTGGTCCGTTAGGTAGAATCCGCTACGGGATCAATGCAGGTTACGTTTTCGGATCAGTGGCCTATCCATTCCTTAAAGTTCATGAAGGAAATCAATCGTATTGGTTGTTGACTTCTACATTCAATAAATTGAACTTTTTTGAGTTTATTTCAGACAGATACGTTGGTGGTCTGATTGAAAATCACTGGGAAGGTTTGTTGTTCGACCGTTTACCATTGATAAAGAAATTAAAGTGGAGATTGGTGACAGTTGGAAGATTTACCTACGGATCGATCTCCGATAAAAATATTCGTGAAATGCTGTTGCCAGATAACACCAAACAATTTGGAAAAATTCCTTATGCCGAAGCATCGGTGGGAATCGAAAATATATTCAAGGTTTTCAGAGTCGATCTTGTCTATCGTATCACACATCTTGATCAGGGAATGAGTCCTTTTGGAGTTCGGGCTCGATTTGCATTTACTTTTTAATTTTACTGAGTTGAAACTGCATACAGATCATATCAAAAAGACCTACAAAGGAAGGGATGTTGTAAAAGGCGTTTCCATTGAGGTCAATCAAGGCGAGATCGTAGGATTATTAGGGCCCAATGGAGCGGGTAAGACTACCTCCTTTTATATGATCGTTGGGCTTGTGAAACCTGATTCCGGGACAGTTTATCTGGATGAAACGGACATCACCAATTATCCGATGTATAAGCGTTCCCAACTAGGTATAGGCTACCTACCTCAGGAAGTGTCTGTATTTAGAAAACTAAGTGTCGAGGACAATATAATGGCTATTCTGGAAATGACCGATCTGAATAAGGCTCAACGTAAAGAGAAACTGGAGAGCTTATTAGAGGAATTCAGTCTCACTCATGTTCGAAAAAATCTGGGGAACAGACTTTCCGGTGGAGAAAAAAGAAGAACCGAAATTGCACGAGCTCTCGCCACAGATCCAAAATTTGTTCTGCTTGATGAGCCTTTTGCAGGAGTAGACCCAATTGCTGTCGAAGACATTCAAGGGATAGTTGCTGATCTTAGAAAAAGGAACATAGGAATTCTGATCACTGACCACAATGTTCAGGAAACCTTATCCATTACCGATAGAGCATATCTCTTATTTGAAGGAGGTATTCTGAAATCTGGAACAGCCGAAGACTTGGCTGCCGACGAGCAAGTAAGACGCGTTTACTTAGGGCAGAACTTCGAGCTTCGAAAAAAATAATTTTTAGATTATCATCGATATTTCGTAATTTCAGCCCGAATTCGTTGATTCACTGACTTATTACTGGAATTATGAAAACAATAAAAATTCTATTTGTTCTATTGATGGCTACACCCATCTTTATATCTACATCTTGTAAAAAATGTAAGGTAGATGCAGTTGATGTGAATTCTGGAAATATAGTTGAAGACTTTGTACTTTATCCGAAGTCTGGATATATGACATCCAATACTGGGGGAAATTACGTTTTCGATGGTACAAATCCAAGCCCATATTTTGCTGATAAGTTTGAAGTTTCGTTGAATGGCGGAGCGAAAGTCCCTGTTAATTGGAATACATATACAATACTTGCTAATCCGATCATTGCAAAATGCAATGCTTCATTTGAAAGGAATGTGGTAATTGACCATGGAGCCCAAACAGTGACTTATACTGTTAAAGTAACTCAATGCGATAATTGTAAGGAGGAAAGAATGACTGAAAACTATGTCCTTGTACCTAAATTCCCTTCAACGTATGCTGTAAACATCAATCATACAATTGTCGATAAGGAGTAATTCTAGTAAAAGTTTGTAGAAAAAAAAAGGTCATCAAATTGATGACCTTGAAATTTCTTGGGGAACCCTACTTATTTCGCAGCAAGATCTGAATTCTCAATCTGATCTACACTTCCGTAAGCATCACAATGTCCTCCCTTCGATGATTTGCATGCAGTAAATGCGAATGCCATAACCATCCCAACAAGTACCAAGGTCACTAATTTCTTCATTTGTTTGTTTGGTTTTTAGTTAAATAAGGATCTTAACGTAGTGACGAATTTACATATTCTTAGGTGTTTATCCTAAAAATATTATCCACAATGTGTTATTAATCAGTTAAAATATCTTCATTTTTACAACGTTTTGAATAGAATGCGCCTGTTAACACTGTTGATCCTAACTTTTTCCCTCCAGCTGATCTATGGACAGAAAAAGCTATCTGTTTATATAGAAACAGTGAGTTATCAACACCCAGTAAAAACGAAAAATAAAGAAGTTAAAGATTCTATTGACGCTCTTTATTTGGTGAGGTCGCACCAAAATCAATTGATTGAAAAAGGATTTTTTCTTGCCTCTCTTGATTCTATCAAATGGAAAGATCGTGAAGTGTATGCTTACTTTA
>SBFR01000167.1 GCA_006227105.1 Bacteroidota bacterium | reverse complement strand
GTTACAAAAGTTAGTTTATGAATTAAGCCCGCAAATATAGAATTTACCTTCGTTAAAGTCAACTAAGTTGATATCAATTTGGACGAATATCTTCCTACGACTGTAGAATCTGATTCGAAGATGTACTTAGGATACTATAAACGCTCAATAAAATCAGTCAACTGAGCGGCAAAATGATCCCAGGAATAGTTCGCCTTCGTAGCTTCGATATTCTTTTTAAAATGAGCTGTTCCTTTTGAAAAAAGCTGATCAATTGCTTGACTAATCCCTTCAGGGGATACGTTGTCAGCAACTATCCCTCCACCCGATTCTTCTACTATTTTCGGCAGTGCTCCAACTGGAGTAACAACAACTGGAACGTTAAGAAAAAAAGAGACTGCGGTTACGCCGCTTTGCGTTGCAGAGCGATAAGGCAAGACACAAATATCTGTAGCTGAAAAGTACAGCGACACTTCACTGTCCTTGATGTATTTGTTGAAGAAATGAATATCGTCCTTTCTTTTGCAAGCAGTGATTTTATTCATATACTCATTTTCGTTGCCATATACTTCACCCGCAATTACCAATTGATAATCATCTCCTAAAAGTTCAAAGGCAGCAATTAGTAAGTCCAAACCCTTATAACTCCTGATCAATCCAAAAAACAGAAGTGTTTTCTTGTTTTTATCCAGACCCAATTCAATTCGTGCCTTTTCTTGATCTTTCAATGCGCCGAAATGATCATACCATGGATGTTCGAGCTGCAGGATCTTCGCTTCAGGGACAAACTGCTTGATCTCCTCACTGATCTTCTCTGACATCACTACATAACCATCATATTGACCAATGAATTTACTGATCATCCACTTGTCAAAGAATCGCTTTTCATGAGGGAAGAGATTGTGCACCAAAAGAACCTTTTTTACCTTCTTGCCTGCTGCTTTCGCAAGAGATCTGTTCAACCACCCAAAGAAGCTCATCCAATGATTTACGATCAATACATCCGGTTGAAACTTTTTTATTTTCCGGACCCCGTTAGCATAAGTAAAAGCATTCAATCCATCCAGTATTCTATCGGCTTTAACATCTTCAACGGCATCGCCATCTTCTACCAACTGAGTTTTACCCGGAAATAAAAGCTTTGGATATTGATTCCGAAAAGTAAATGCTTTAACCTCAGCCGTTGACTGTAGTGCTCGGAATAATCTAGAACTGAATTGTGCAATTCCACCTCTAAATGGATAAAAAGAAGAAAAAATGGCAATTTTCATGAGTGAATTGTTGTCGGAATTATTCGAAGCCATAGTCAATCGCTTCCATCATCAATTCGTCTCCATTCGACACATTAAGTGTGTCAAAACCATTAATGTAAAGGTCTTTCTGATATTTCCAGATCAAACCAACACCTTTCGCATACGTTTCATGTTTCGACTTAAACCTCACAAGATTCAATTCATAATCTTGTTCAACTCGAACTGTTGAATCAAACGACATTCCTTGAATGGAGTATGGTTCATCTATCCAACCATAATAGCACATGATCGGATCTTCAGTATTGAAAGCATTGATATCCCATTCCTTATAAATGGTTGGCGAAAAAACCAATTTGATCTTTCTTTGATTCTCCTCGACAAGCTCAGCCCTGCGATCTGTAATGATCGTCGTCCAAATATCTTTCAAGGTCCAAGGTAAAGATGAATTATCTCTGACATATCGGAGATATTTCCGTGCTATCCTTCCCTCATTGTCAATTACAGTATCACCGATAACAGCTTTTAATTCGTATCGCAGCGTATCGTGCAAAATACTACCTCCAGCATCATGTCTTACCTCCATCACCTTGTAGGTAATATAACGACCAGGAGTAAGATCAAAGTAATCATACTTGAAATCAACAACAGGCGTTTCCTTCTTGCAAGAAGTAAATAAAAGAATTGTGAGAAGTGATAATATGTAGATGAACCTGATTTTCACAAGACTAAGATACGGAAAATCACTCATTCGGATTAATTCCTTTTTCTTTCATCTGTTTCATTTTCTCTTCAAGTTCCTTTCCTTCGAGTTTACGCCCATAATAATAGTAGGCTTTACCTGTTTCTTTTCCCGTTTCATCATAGGCAAAACACCAGCCATGTCGAACTCCATTCTTGTATCGTTCGAGCATCATCTTCTTGCCACTCAGATGATAGTATTCCCAAATCCCTACTTTCTTATCATTTTGATAAGTTCCCTTCATTTTCACTCCACCAGTATCAAAGTAATCAATGGTTTCACCATTTAGCTTTCCCTGAGAATAATTGAAAATTGTAGCGATCAATCTGGATTTATCGTTGATATCATCCGGTACGTAATAAACGACTTTCTTACCATCCAAAAGATCGTTTTTGTACGTTTCTGTATTACTCAACCTCCCTGAAGGAAGGAAATTCAGCCAAATAGAATCCTTTTTCATGTCACGATAAATACCGTGACTCATCAAGTTTCCGTTCTCATGGTAATAGTAAGCGACGGATCTAGTCGAATTCGCATCGTGTTTTATGACCGCTTTTACTTTGGTTGACTCATAGAAATAGGTAAATGTTCCGACCGGTTTATCATCCTTGAATTGTCCTTTATATTGGTAAACCCTGCTATTCGGATAGGTTTTTGCCCATGCACCCTGTTTTCTGCCTTTGGCATCAACCTGATTCACCTCCTGTCCGGACGCAACGAATGACAACAACAGAAAACCAATTAAAAACCTTATCATATCAATAAATCTGAAAATTCCTTTAAACTCTTTACATACAAGTCGGCATTACTTGAATCCGTTTCTTCATTTGTAACCTTGACCGTCCTCATTCCAAGATTCTTGCCAAATTCGATATCAGAATCCGAATCACCCACCATCACTGATCTTGAGAAATCAATTTCCGGAAAATCTAGTTTCGCCTTCAGCGCCATACCTGATCCTGGCTTTCTCATGTTAGAATTCTCAATCGCAAGCTGCGGAGCAAAATAACAATGATCAATTTTTCCGCCCACCATCCGAACACCATCGAGCATATAACTATGCACATCCAATAGGTTACTCTCAGTCATAACCCCTTTCCCAATTCCTTGCTGATTGGTCACAACAAATATTCTTGAAAAGATATTATTGAACTGTACAATTGCCTCGGGAACACCCGAGATAAACCTGAATTCTTCACGGTTCTTCACATAATCCCCCATCAATCTTACATTGATAACGCCGTCACGATCCAGAAATAAGGTCCAGGAATGATCTATACCCCAAAGCATTAATCCAATGTTTTCTCAATAAGGTAAACGTTTCTGGTCGATGAATTTCTTCCTATCAATTCGGCAATGAAACCAGCCAGAAAAAACTGAACTCCCATGATCATTGCAGATAACGCAATGTAAAATTCTGTGCGCTGAGCGATCAATTTTGCAGATCGATCAAAAAAGAGCTTATCAATCCCAATGTAGAAACTGAATCCGAAACCTACAAAGAACATTAAAGTTCCTATGGCACCAAATAAATGCATGGGTTTCTTCCCAAATTTCCCCATAAAAACAACTGTCAAAAGGTCAAGTGGGCCATTTAAGAATCTGTTCAGACCAAATTTGGTCTTTCCGTATTTTCGCGCCTGATGGATCACCACCTTCTCTCCAATCTTGTTGAATCCTGCAAACTTGGCAAGGGGTGGAATATATCTATGCATATCTCCGTAGATCTCAATACTCTTGACCACCACGTTTTTATAAGCTTTCAATCCGCAGTTAAAATCATGCAAATGTATACCTGTCAGTCTTCTCGCCGCCCAGTTGTATAGTTTTGTTGGAATTGTCTTAGTGATCGGATCATAACGTTTCTTCTTCCATCCGGAAACGACATCATAATCCTCTTCCATGATCATTCGATACAGTTCAGGTATTTCATCTGGCGAATCTTGCAAATCCGCATCCATTGTTATCACTACGTCTCCGGTTGCGATCTCGAATCCTTTTTGCAAAGCAGCTGATTTCCCATAATTGCGTTGGAATTTGATCCCTTTCACATTATGATCACCCTCATGTAACTCTTGGATCACTCCCCAAGAACCATCCTTACTCCCATCATCAACGAATACAACTTCATAAGAAAATGAGTTTCCATCCATAACCCTTTTGATCCATGCATGAAGCTCGGGAAGTGACTCCACTTCATTAAACAAAGGAACAACAACGGATATGTCTACTTTTTTTGAAATACTCATTGAACAAAGATAATCATTGGACAAAACTGATTACGGCTGATTCAAGAAAGAGTTACTCTCGAATGACCTTAAACACCTCTTCCCCTATTTTCAATAGATAAATACCTGCATTAAGATGACCAAGATCCAGCTTAATTGAGCTGGATTCAAACAGATAATTACTAAGGATTTTTCCATTGAGATCCATCAGTATCCCTTGATTACTTTGAATATTTTCTATGTACAATGAATTACTGAATGGATTAGGGTACAACCGTATTTCTTCCTTCGTATCTTCTGTAAGTTCAAGCACTGAAGCATTGGAAATGAAGAAGTGATCAATTCCAGCCTCTGTTATATTCACATCAGGATCCAAATCAGATGTTCTGAAAATAACTTGCATGCTAGAAGTGATTGGCAAATAATCGCTTAGTCGAATACTATGTGTGATCCATTGACCCCATTCATCCATATTATTCCCAAGGATTAGAATTGGTGCCGCTACAAAACCATTCGTAACAATGACTTTTAATGAATCCAATGAAGGCGTTCCATGAAAACAATAAAACCAACGAGCAAAATTGAGATAGGGATCTGAATATCCGGTAAGATCCATCGCAGGTGAGATCAGAGATACATATCCTCCATCTACATCATCTGCATCAGGATTTGGATTTGGATCGTTACCGGTAACATAGGCATTCTCACCACAATCGAATGCAGCATCCCATCCTGGTGCCGAACCACTTGAGCTGGCATTTGGAATTCCGCGCTCCCAATTACCTGTATTGGCACTCCCTGTTGAAATCCAAGAAAAATCAAATTCAAAATCGTCATAATACCCTTTTGTTAGTTCGACAGTGATCGAACCTGATGTATTATCGATGTTTTGCGAAAAACAAGACGTCACATACCCCCATTTACCAATCAAAACGTTGTAATCTTCCTGATAGTAAAGGATGAAATCTTCAACGCCTATTCCGTTGGTGATCCCATTGTGATCAAGGAGATCAGCTTGCAATAAAATTTGAGCATCACTGATTGGTGCCAGAGTACCGGCCTCCACAACGTTAACTGTGAAATTGAATGGCGGAATAGGTGTCATTTGAACATCCTGGATCACAATAACGCCATTGGTTAATGTCACAGGAATTGTTTGAGGGTAATAACCGACTTTGGAATAAGTAACGTTGTACGTACCTCCATTTACATACCCTGTTGCGTAATCGCCTAATGAATTGGATAAATCGATCTGATTATTTCCTGAAATCTGCACATTTACCGCATTAATTGCAGTTCCTGACCCTACTTCAGTGATGTTTCCTTCGAGGTATGCCGCTTGAACATAGGTAGGCTGAAGTACAAAAAAACCTTCCGTGATATCCGTTGCCAGGATCAATCCTGAAGGCAAAAATGGATAAGCTCCCCAACACCCATCATAGCTCGTTGTCTGGAGAGGATACGTATCATATGACCCTACTTCAATAATATTGTGCGGATGGGTAATGTCATGTATAGTAACTCCATCTGAGTAGTAACTTGTAATTAGATAATTCCCGTAAACATGAGCATTGTGGGGTATTACACCCTGTCCAGGCGAACTTTGAATGCGATCAACCTCAACGATATTTAGAGGGTCAGAAATATCGTAGGCTGCTAAAAAAGCACCTGAAACTTCATCCGTAGTAAAAACGAACTGACCATTATCTGAAGGCCAAATATTATGGGTGAAGTTATTCGGTGTTGTCTTGGTTCCTAAAAGAATCGGATTGGCTTTATCTGCAACATCAACTACGGATAAAAATCCTGCTTCGATATGTGCCAGATACATGGTATCATTTCTTACAAAACCATCATGTACATACCAATTGTCAAAAACACCAACTTCAATCGGAGCTGTAGGATTGGTCGCTACATCAAGGATGATCACACCACCATTTCCTCGGTTTGCGCCGAAAATATAGACATAACCATTTTCATCGATCCAAAGATTATGAGCACTTTGCCATTCTTGTCCTGTAGGACCGGTGTAGTAATAGGTAGAAAGAGCAGTTGAAGACGGAAGAGGCGAAAGATCAATGATTAAAAGTCCGTTTTCGGCTTCAGTCGTTACGTAAGCATAGTCGCCGAATGTTTTTAGATCTCTCCAGATCGATTCCATTCCTGGCTCCCAAAACACTTCAACAGGAGTCGATGGATCTGTCAAATCTACAACTGATGTTCCTTTTGTTGTTCCTACGAGTCCATATTCATTCCCAAACTCGTCAACGTAGCCCCAGACATCGTTATTTTCTGCTCCATGCAGAGCGTTATAATTAAGGTATCCAACCTGTTGCAAGTTCAATTGTGCATAGCTCACTCCAAGATGAAGAACCAATGCAATTAGGGGAAACAGCTTTTTTAGCATGTTAAATCAATTTACAAAATGAATATAGCTGCGAGAATAAAAATCAGGATCAGAGCAATATACTGCCATACATCCACAAAATACGGATAGTACTTCTTGTAAATTTCCTTCATGCTCATAGCTCAAATGTACAATTAATAATCGTTTTTAAATAGCTTCAGGTTGGGTGATAACCCTCAATTTGAGAGCTTTTTATTATTATCTTTGCACACATCTAATTTACAGGCATGGCAAAAGAGCAAGTAGCGGAATCAACACAAGTTCTTGATTTTGAAACATTCAGAAATGAAGTTCTTGAAGATTTTCGATTAGCAAACATTTCAAGGGAAGCTTCCTTACTGGGAAGAAAAGAAGTTTTAACCGGTAAGGCAAAGTTTGGAATTTTCGGTGATGGAAAAGAGCTTGCACAGATCGCTTTGGCTAAACAGTTTCGTGATGGAGATTTCAGATCCGGATATTACCGAGATCAAACGATCATGATGGCTATCAATCAACTCAATGTTCAACAATATTTTGCTGGATTGTATGCTCATACGGATGTTGAAGTTGAACCTCAGTCCGCCGGTAGACAAATGGGTGGACACTATTCTACTCGTAACCTTGATGAAAAAGGTGAATGGAAGAATTTGATGGCTCAAAAAAACAGTTCAGCAGATATCTCTCCTACTGCAGGACAGATGCCTCGTTTACTTGGACTCGCTCAGGCCTCCATATATTACAGAAATAATAAAGCCATACAGGAATTAGAAGAATTTAAAAAATTCTCGAATAATGGAAATGAAGTAGCATTCGGTACAATCGGAGACGCATCAACGTCTGAAGGACCTTTCTGGGAAACAATTAATGCTGCCGGTGTGCTTCAGGTTCCTATGGTAATGTCTGTTTGGGATGATGGATACGGGATTTCTGTTCCAAGAGAATTCCAGACAACAAAAGGAAGTATCTCAGAGGCACTTGCAGGGATGCAGCGTACGAAAGACAAGCCTGGTTACGAAATATTCGTTACGAAGGGATGGGATTATGCTCATTTGTGCGAAACATTCGAGAAAGCAGTTAAAGTTGCCAGAGAAGAACATGTTCCTGTACTGGTTCATGTTAAAGAAGTGAATCAGCCACAAGGTCACTCTACTTCAGGATCACACGAACGATATAAATCAGCGGAGCGTTTACAATGGGAAACAGACTACGATTGTATTAATAAGTTCAAAGAATGGATCCTCAATTTCAACGCAGATGGAAATGTGATCGCGACGCAAGAAGAGTTGGAAAAGATTCAGAAGGATGCAAAAACATTCGTAAGGGATCAGAAAAATGCTGCTTGGAAGGCATTCACGGATAACCTGAGCACAGAACTGTCTGAAGCTATTGCTCTCATGAAGGCAGTTGCCAAGGATAGTCCTAATGGTGTCTTCATTGAGAAAGAAGCAGAAGCACTTGAAAAGGCGTTTGAACCTATTCGCAAAGACATCCTAGGAGCTGCGCGTAAAGTCCTTCGAATGGTCAGAGAAGAGAATTCAGCTTCGAAAGCTGCGCTGTCTGCATGGATCAAAAAACAAATAAACAACAACTTTGATCGATATAGCTCGTACCTATATTCAGAGTCTGAAAGATCTGCATTAAACATTGCGCCCGTAGCTCCGGAGTACGATGGTTCAGGCAAAATGGATGATGGAAGGATCATTCTTCGAGATAATTACAGAAGCATTCTTGAAAAATATCCGAACGCTTTAGTGTTTGGTGAAGATGCTGGTAAGATCGGAGGTGTGAATCAGACACTTGAAGGGTTGCAAGCTGAATTCGGTGAACTTCGTGTATCTGATACGGGAATCAGGGAGTGTACTATCGTTGGTCAGGGAATTGGAATGGCAATGCGCGGACTTCGTCCAATCGCCGAAATTCAGTACCTCGACTATTTGCTTTATGCGATCCAGGTCATGTCTGATGATCTTGCAACAGTTCAGTACAGAACTAAAGGAGGTCAGAAGGCTCCATTAATAGTTAGTACAAGAGGACACCGACTAGAGGGCATTTGGCACAGTGGTTCTCCAATGGGGATGATCATTAATTCATTGAGAGGTATTCACGTTTGTGTGCCTCGAAATATGACCAAAGCTGCAGGATTCTACAATACTCTTTTAAAATCAGATGATCCTGCATTGGTCATTGAGCCATTAAATGGTTACAGATCAAAGGAGCTTGTTCCAACGAATATCGGAGAGTTTTGTGAACCACTTGGAATTCCTGAAATCGTAAAAGAAGGAAAGGACATTACGGTTGTTTCATACGGATCAACATTCAACATGATCCAGGCGGCGATCCCACAATTAAATGAACTCGAAATTGATATCGAGTTGATCGATGTACAAACATTGTTGCCATTTGATATTCATCATGCGATCCGTAAATCTATTGAGAAGACTAATAGATTATTGATCATTGATGAGGATGTGAGCAGTGGTGCTACTGCATTCATTCTAGATAAAGTACTCGTAGAACAAAAAGGATATTATTTCCTTGATTCTGCGCCAGAAACTTTAAGCGCAAAGGATCATCGTCCGGCCTATGGAAGTGATGGTGATTATTTTTCAAAGCCAAACACGGACGATATTGTCGAAAAGGTCTACTCAATCATGCACGAAGCAGATCCTGACAGCTATCCGTCAATCTATTAATAGTAAGCCCGTAATCGGGCTTTTTTTACAACCTGTTGTATGACTTTTGAAATATATCTGGAACTCTTCAACTCAACTGATCTGGACTATCCAGAGCATCGATTGGCCTTTGTTCCAATTAACCATTCAAGAATGAACAGATGGCTGAAAAAGGGCCAAATTCATCCTGAAATGAAAGATCGGCTTGAGCAGGTGAATGAAAAGCTAAATTGGATTTTGATCACTGAACCCTGGTGTGGAGATGCTGCACAGGCATCACCGTTCATCTATTTGATGAGTAAATTAAATTCAAGGTTTACTCTGGAAATCCAATTGAGAGATTCTAATTCTGAGATCGAAAAATATCCTACCAATGGAAATCTTTCAATTCCTAAATTGATCATTAGAAATGAGAATAATAGAGATATCTTCATCTGGGGAGCTCGACCACAAAAGCTCGAAGACTATCGAAAATCATTGATAGAATCAGGGATCGATCCTCAAGAACTAAAGATCAAAGAACAGCAATGGTACAATGAGGACAAAGGTGATAGCATCGTCAAGGAGATCGTTGAAGGCATTCTTTCAGGCTTATAAAGCCTTTCCATGAAACTCTTTCGTGAGTATTTTATACTGTTCCGTGTACGTGCCGTTGGAATTCCTTAATGTAATTATCCTTTCCTGAATAGTTGATCCTTCTTTTTTAAAGCACATCACCGACCTGCTTTTAATGTCTTTTTTAGAATTGACTGAGTAGTCAATCGATAAGTTAAAACCTTGATCAAAAGCCACTTTCAGAATTTCCGGACGATGTTCGAAAGGATAAATACACCAGAATTCTCCATGTTGACCCAAATGGTATTTAACATAAGAAAATAGCTCAGCTACAAACGCAACATCACTATGCTTAGCCTGGTTGATTTTATGGTTATCTGAAATCAGACCATTTAGATAAAAAGGTGGATTACAAAAGATGAGATCGTATTCTCCCTGTACATCCTTATAATCTCCTTGTATTGCTTTTAATCTGTCATTGAATGGTGACCTTTCAAAATTCTCTTTACAATCCGTGTAGCTATCCGCATCAATTTCGACACCTGTGACATAAATTGTTGGAGACATCTGAGCGACCATTAGCGAAAGTACACCAGTTCCTGCACCAATATCCAGGGCTTTCCCTTCCACATTTCGAGTGATCAAAGAACCAAGGATCATCGCGTCCGTCCCAACCTTTAGAGCTGAGCGATCTTGTCTAACAATAAATTCTTTGAATTTAAAAACGGACATTATCCGAGGTACATTTCGATCAGACCTTCTGGTGCTTTGATCGTCATCTTTTTCTCTTTTCGATCCAGCTCCTGAACAAGTCCATCAATCAGTGGAATCAGAACCTCTTTCTGGTCTTTCATGATCTGTAATAGTGGATTTGCTTGAAGATCAATGACCTCAACAATTTTTCCAACTTCACCGTAATTGACATCCACTACGCTAAAGCCCAAAACTTCATGATCGTAAAATTCTGTACCCTTTAGTTCCGGAAGGACTTCACTAGGAAGAAAGAGACTTTTTCTTAATAACAATCTGGCGTCATTTTCACTATCTACCCCTTCAAATTTAACCGCAGCATATCCGCGATTCTTCAATTTAAAAGTCTCAACAAAAAATGGGGTAAGTTGACCACCTAATTCGATAAAGACGGCATCAAGTCCAGCATAATCCTCCGGATTCGTAACGTCTAAAAACAGCGAAACTTCACCTTTATATCCGTGAAGTTTCGCTACATATCCTAAATGAAAGCAATCTGCTTTATTCATTCAAGTAAAATTATTCTGCAGAAGTTTCCTCCTCTCCTTCAGCTGCAGGAGCCTCTTCTGATGCTGCCTCTTCTGCAGGAGCTTCAGTTGCTTCCTCTGCTGCCGCCTCAACTGTTTCTTCAGTCGCTACTTCAACTTCCGGAGCTACTTCTTCCTCCACTACTGGATTATTTTTCGCTTCTACTGCTGCTGCTTTCGCATCCTTAGCATCTGCTTCAGCTTTCAAACGAGCTGCTTTATCTGCTGCTGCATTCTTTGCCAAACCATCTTTTTTACCAGTGATCTTAGCATCTTTCTCAGCTAACCATGCATTGAACTTAGCCTCAACTTGCTCTGCAGTTAAAGCACCCTTCTTTACACCATTCAACAAGTGGTTCTTATAAAGAACACCCTTGTATGAAAGGATAGCACGTGCCGTGTCAGACATTTCAGCACCATTCTGAACCCACTTAAGTGTGTTCTCGAAATTAATGTCGATTGTCGCTGGATTTGTGTTAGGATTATAAACTCCTAATTTTTCGATGAATTTACCATCTCTCTTAGCTCTGCTGTCTGCAGCTACTAAATGGAAGAAAGCTTTTCCTTTCTTTCCGTGTCTTTGCAATCTGATTCGAGTTGCCATAATTTACTTTACAATATGGGGTGCGAAACCCCGGTTTATAAAAATTTAATTGGGGTGCAAAGATAGCTATATTTTTGAAATACAATTCCTTTCGGCAAATTTAATATTGAATCAAGAAATAGTAATTTTAGCGCTATGAAAAATTTAACGGTTTTCCTCCTAACGCTTGCCTATTCAATCTTTGGTTCAAATCAACCTTATGCTCAGGAACCTTTGCGTCTAACTGAGATCATGAAAGGCAATGATTTTGTCGGATATTCACCTGAGAATGTATCCTGGAATGTAATGGCTGACGCCATATTGTTCGACTGGAATCCTTATTCAGAACCTGGGTATTCACCCTACAAAGTATATCCGACTTCTAAGGACAGGAAAACACTAGAGATCAAAATAAATGAAGAGATCTCGTTCGACAGAAACCAACAAAAATATGCAACTCAATACAGCATTCTGGATCAAGCACTGATCGCCTTCAATAAAAAAGAGGGAAAATATAAATTGGTGTACATGGGAAATGGAAGGATCAGTGAAATTCAGCGGGTGGCTGATCCAAATAGCGTGTATTTCATTCAGTCATCGAATTTGTTCCGATACAACCTAGACGGATCAATAAGGCAGATCAGTAATTTTCAAGGGGGTGACGCTAAAAACTCATCCACAGATTCAACCTTCCTGATGAAGCAATCCACAGAGCTCTTTCAATACATTCGTGACAAGAATGAAAGGGCTGAATGGAGAAATGATCAAAAAAACCCAATCTTCAACTTGCCCAAAGCGCATTATTACGGCAAGAAATCGATCGACAATATTCAGGTTTCACCGAACGAAAACTTCATTACTTTCAGATTGACACAATCCCCGAAAGGACAAGAAACAGAAGTTGAATATTATATTTCAGCGGACGGACACAGCTACCATCAATCGGCAAGAGAGAAAGTAACGAATCAGGATGCAGAACATTGGCTGGGAATCCTTGACATAAAAAACGATACAATATATTATGTTGACTTTTCCTCTCTCCCAGACATCAGAAAGCGACCTGAATATCTTTCTGATAGTTCCCCTTATGACAAGGACAGAAATATTATTATGCACAGCATCCACTTCTCTCCTAACTCCACTATTGGAGTTTGTGATGTTAGAGCCTATGACAATAAAGACCGCTGGATCGTTCTTGTCGATTTGACGACTGGTAAGATCGAGATAGTTGATCATCAGCACGATGAAGCATGGATCGGTGGTCCGGGAATTTCGAGCTGGAATATGGTTGAAGGAACACTGGGATGGACCAACGATGCGGGCTCAATCTATTTTCAATCGGAGAAAACAGGTTTTTCGCACCTATACCTTTATTCACTCAAAACAAAAGAAATCTCTGCGCTTACATCGGGGGAATGGGAAGTTCATGAAGTTCTTCCTTCGTCAGATGGTAAGAAGTTTTACATTACTGCCAATAAAACACATCCGGGAAACAGAGATTTTTACCACCTGAATATTTCGGATAAAAAGTTAATCCCGATCCTTGTGAAGGATGGATATCATGAAGTTGTGGTATCACCTGATGAGACCAAACTTGCAGTGCGTTACTCCTACAAAAATAAACCGTGGGAATTGTATTTTTGCTTGAACAAGCCCAATGCTGAGCTGATCCAGCTAACAACTTCCACCAAGAAAGAATTCAACGCCTATAACTGGAGAGCACCCGAGGTTATTCAGATCAAAGCATCTGACGGAAAAATGATCTATGCTCGTCTATACAGGCCTGTTAAAGAAGTTGCCAATGGTGCTGCTGTCCTCTTTGTTCATGGCGCAGGATATTTGCAGAATGCGCATAATTACTGGAGTACGTATCACAGAGAATACATGTTCCACAACCTTTTAGCCGATGAAGGTTTTATGGTTCTTGACGTTGACTACAGAGCAAGCGAAGGATATGGTAGAGATTACCGAACAGCCATATACCGACATATGGGAGGAAGAGATCTTCAAGACTATATCGACGCGAAGAATTATCTTGTTAACACACATGGCATTGATCCTATGCGAACAGGGATCTATGGCGGTTCTTATGGCGGCTTCATCACATTAATGGCGATGTTAACTGAACCTGAGGTATTCAAGGCTGGAGCCGCTCTTCGTTCAGTTACTGATTGGGCACATTATAACCATGAATACACGAGTAACATTCTGAATTACCCGGAAACAGATCCAGAGGCTTATAGAAAAAGTTCTCCGATCTATTTCGCGGATCAATTGAAAGGAAGATTGGTCATGTTGCATGGAATGGTTGATGACAACGTACAATTCCAGGATGTTGTTAGACTAAGTCAACGATTTATCGAACTTGGAAAAACAAACTGGGACATGGCTATTTATCCTGTTGAAGCACATGGATTCAGGGAAACCTATTCATGGGTTGACGAATACAGAAGAATTTTAGAATTATTCACTAAAGAACTACTTTTCATAAGATGAGTCTGGTTGTTAAAGAATTGAAGACCCTGGAGGAAATGCTCGAGCATATTGATGTATTGAATGAGCTCTATCCAACGCTCACAATGGATGAATATATAAAGGACCTCACCGATATGCTCCCCCACAATTATGGTCAGGTAGCGGTCTTTGAAGATGGAGTATGTCTGGGTCTCAGTGGTTTCTGGATAGGTAAAAAGCTTTGGTGCGGAAAGTATCTTGAACTAGACAATATTATTGTAAGATCAGCTGCAAGATCCAAAGGTATTGGTCAGATCATCTTTGATCATTTGTCTCAAAAAGCCAAGGACAACGATTGCAACATGATGGCACTCGACAGTTACACGACCAATTACAAAGCGCATAAATTTTTCTACAACAATGAATTCGCGCCAAAAGGATTTCATTTTATTCGAATTTTGAAAAAAGATCAGATCCGTTAAAAGGAACAGTCATTTTTGGAACAATCCTTACCCAATTTACAGGTAGGACAAACGACATGAATATTCATACAAAATTTATCGGAAACAGTATGGTCCTTATTTTCTACTCGTAAGGTCGTTTGTCCATCATAGGATTCTCTTCCTGCAACCTCGATCATTCCACCAATTCTTACTCCTATTTTGTCTGCGTATTGAAGAAAAGAATTTGAATTATCCTTCACGGAAACTACCTTTCCGCTCTTACCGATCGAAACTTCGCTTAATAATCGCTGATATGGAATCAGAATTCTACCTTCTCTATCCGGAATAGCATCTCCATGTGGATCGAATTTGGGATTCTGCAGAAAGTCATCCAGACTATTGACTAATTTTTTGGACTTGATATGTTCCAGCTGCTCAGCTACTTCATGCACCTCATCCCATGTGAAATCCAATTTTTCCACAAGAAAGGTCTCCCATAATCTGTGTTTTCTCACCACATCCATCCCCGCTTTTTGACCCTCCGTTGTAAGGCTGATTTTTCCGTATTTCACATAGCTCACAAGCGACTTTTCCCTCAACTTTTTTAGCATGTCATTTGCCGTCGCCGGCTTAACATTCAAATACAAAGCAAGTTCATTGGTGCCTACTTCATTTCCCTGATCCCTAAAGTGAATTAGTTGGACTAGAGCCTTCAGATAATTTTCCTCTGCCTGTGAGAACATATTCAAAGGTATAGAAAAGTTTGAAACATTTTTTGTTAGGTCTACCTAACTTTATTATTTTTACAATCCAAACTATATGAAATACTTCCTTCAACTCATTTTCGTACTGTCCTGTTTCGTTTCAACAGGTCAAAATGAATTTACTTTTTATATCAAAGGATCTGAAGGCCCAATTGAAGGAGCAACCATTCAAATAAAAGGTAATAGTGAGATCTATTATTCGGATGCATCCGGTAAAATAAGCCTACCAACAACCGCTGATACCATCCAATTCAGAGTGTATTTTTTTGGTTACAAGAGACAAGACCACCTTATTTCAACAAAAGAGAAAAAGGAAATGACACTATTTTTGACTCCCGAACTTCAAGAGATGGAAGAGGTAGTGATCAGTGGAACCTTGAATGAAATAAGTCGGTTAAAAACCGTAACTCCCATTGAAGTATACAATAACTCATTCATTGAAAAATCGAGGTCTCCAACAATTTTTGAGGCTCTAGGAAAAATTAGTGGAATTCGACCTCAGGTTAATTGTAATATCTGCAATACTGGAGATATACATATCAATGGTTTAGAAGGACCTTATACAATGATCCTGATCAACGGAATGCCAATTGTCGGTAGTCTTTCAAGTGTATATGGATTGCAGGGCATTCCGAATGGAATGATCGAAAGAATCGAAGTTATTCGAGGACCTTCTTCCGTGCTTTACGGTAGTGAAGCAATCGGAGGTATTATTAATGTGATCACAAAAACTTCTTTACCGGGAAAAAGAATTTACGTTGAATCTTCCCTTTCAAGTATGCTTGAGAGCAATACTGACCTTGGGATACAATATGGAAAGAAAAAAAATGCGCTGTTGGGCCTGAATATTTTCCATTATAATTCTCCGATCGATCAAAACAATGACGGATTCACAGATATCTCTATTCAAAAAAGAATTTCTCTTTTTCAATCCCTTAATTTTCAAAGAGTCAAGTTGATGGCACGATATGCCTACGAAGATCGCTGGGGAGGACAAATGTACTGGACTCCAGAATTTCGAGGTGGCGACTCTATCTATGGAGAAAGCATTTTCACCAGTCGTTTCGAATTGATTGGTCAGTTTAAAATTTCAACTAAGTTCAACTATCAACTTTCGTACACCGATCATTCTCAAGACAGTTACTACGGCACAAATCCCTTCAAAGCCAATCAAAGGGTATTTTTTAATCAACTCGTGCATCATCTGAAAATTGGAAAGCTTTCTTCCGTTTCAGGCGTTGCTGCCAGAGTAACATATTACAACGATGGAACAGCAGCAACCAGTGAAGAAATGGGATATCAACCAATCACTTTGCTTCCTGGAATATTTTCCCAAGGTGAAATTTCATTGAAAGAAAAGACCACCCTTTTGTTAGGCGCTCGAATTGATCATTCAAATATACATGGGGTTATATTCTCCCCACGTGCGGGATTCAAGTATGACATCAGCAGATTTCACTTATTGCGACTGAACGCCGGAACGGGTTACCGAGTGGTAAATGTATTCTCGGAAGACCATGCAGCATTAACTGGTGCACGAACAACAATAATTGAAGGAGATATTTCACCCGAGAAAAGTTACAACATGAATCTTAACTATAACGGATCGTTCTTCTCAAAAAAGGGATTTCAAATATCCATTGATTCAGGACCTTATTTCACTTATTTCTCAAACAAGATCCAACCGGACTATGACACAGATCCAGAAAAGATCATTTACTCGAATTTGAACGGATTTGTGATCAATGCCGGAATACTTCTAAATGTGGAATTCAAAAATGAGCGGATCAATACCTCTTTAGGAACAAATTTCTCTTATACTCGAAATTATGAAAACGGTTTGGTCGAAATTCCCTATCTGTCAGAGCCCTATAACTTCAATTATTCTTTTTCATACCACTTTTTGAAATTGAATATTGACCTGGACTTTGACATGCAACTGATCGGTCCAATGAGACTACCTCTAGCCGGACCTCACGACCCAAGACCCCAAAACTCAGATCCTTTCGCAATCCATAATTTGTCGATCGTTTACAAAAGATCAAACAATTTTAAACTATTCCTTTCGGCGAAAAATCTCTTGAATTGGACCCCATCAAAACAACTCCCTTTTTTAATTTCGAGAGCTCATGATCCGTTCGATAAACAGGTTGTTCGAGACGAGTTTGGCACTCCCTTGGCTACAAATGAAAATCCCTACGGCCTAACCTTTGATCCGAGTTACGTTTATTACAGTAATCAAGGATTCAGAATTCAACTTGGGCTCAAAATATTCTTTTGACGATTCGATCATCTGACCAAATGCAAAAACCCGTGACCTTCCAATAATTCTTCTTGGGCACCGATCGCCTTATATTTGTAAAAATACACCCCATCGGCCATTTCTACTCCGCTAATACTTTGTCCATCCCAGGACGGAGATGTGGACGTTTCATTGAATACTTCAATCCCCCATCGATCGAGAATGATCAGTTCGACTTCTTTTATATTTACCAATATTAGCTCATACACCTCATTATTTCCATCCTGATTTGGAGTAAAAACATTTGGCGCTTCTACTGAAACTGGCACAATAACAGGAGGTACTGGAGGTTCGGTAACGATAACCGTCAAATATGCAGTATCTGAACAATTCCCGGAAGTCACGATCAAACTTACTGTATATACCCCAGTTGTATCGTACACCTGAGTCGTAGAGCTCAGATCAGTTAATACTTCAGAATTTCCATTTCCATAATTCCAAGTGTAATTGACCCCATTTATACTGCTATTTGTAAAGTCAACATTCAATGGATAGGTTCCTACTAGAGGATTTCCATTAATTTCCGCAATTGGAGGATTATTCGGTAAAACCTGAACAGAATCATACCTGAAACATCCCTGTGATTCGATCGATAAATAATACCACCCCACACTTAGATCTGTCCAGACGGATGCATCAATTGAGTTACTTGAATTCGCACCGGGTCCTGTCCATGTATAGGCAGGTGTGCCAACAAAAGTACCATTAGTGACTACTGAAACATAGCCATTGTTAGCGCCACAATCGGCAGAACCGACATAAACGGAATCAATGTCCCAATCCATCGGTACAATCGTTACAAGAATATCATCTGAGTCCGTGCATCCATTCGCAGATGTTCCGGTAACAGAATATGTACCTGAAGCTGTCGGTAAAATAGATGCTCCCTGACTCGAATTACTCCACGAATAATTTTGAACAGCAACATTAGATGAAGCGCTGATCTGACCTATTTCATTTTGACAGAACACAACATCATTACCTGCGCTCACCTGAATAGGATCATAAGTTATCGAAATCTCATCCGAAACTAGACAAATAGGCGCAAAATAAATGTCATCGATAGCGAAATCATTTCCGGACGCAACAACACTGTGGTTAACAATTCTCAAAATCGCTTGTGTAGAGCCCCCCGCATTCCATGTTCCATTCAATTGAGTCCAAACACAAGGTGTTGGACTGGTTGCCATCGTATCACTAATAGGAACTCCATTAACGTATAATTGAAGCAATGAAATATTTGGATTGTTTACTACGTTCATTCCCCAGAAACTAAATATGTAATCCTGACCAGGGGTAACATTTACGGTTTGAGTCCAAACAGTTGTATTTGGTGTCCAAGAACCATTCGCAATAAACATATTACCCGACCCTGTAGTATGATCACCACAATTTGAAAAATTCGTATGAGTCAACGAAGGTGAGGTTGAAATCGCAAATTGCCCTCCATTTGACAATAGTCCATAGGTCCCTCCTGTTCCAGGAATGTAATCTGAGGTGAAATTATTTGCTACTGCTGTAGTTCCTCCTTGAAAATCTCCATTCAAGACAAGGTTATTTCCAATGAATCCAGCTTCAAGTGTATAAACCCCTGAACTACTCACTAATATACTATCGTTTGTAGAGCCAGTTGACCATTGATAGAAATCATATGTGATTGGTGTTCCAATAGCCAATGTCTGCCCTGCGCATAAAATTGTGTCATTTCCCAAAAATGGAGATGGCTCATTGCCATTACATTGTGAAAATGAAAAACTTTGAAATAGAGCAAAAGCAACCAGAATCAGAAATAACTTTCTCATCGAGTTCAATAATTTGTTTGAGTTGAATTTGCAAATTTAGCAAAATCTAAGTCCTTAAGAAGGGAACAAGCAAACGCCTCCGAAGGTTTAGGACAATATCGCATTCATCTGTTAAGAAATTAAATGATTGTTAAGGATAAAGTAATGCATTTGGTTGAACGCCATTTTCATGAATCCTTGTAAATTTGCTTTCCAAAATATTCATTATGCCAAAAATTTCAAACAAGGCAATAGAAATGCCTGCGTCACCGATCAGAAAACTAGTCCCATATGCTGAAAAAGCTAAAAAAGAAGGACGAGTAGTGTACCATTTGAATATTGGCCAACCTGATATTGAGACACCTGAGGTTGCATTGGATGCAATAAAAAATATGGACAGAAGGGTTATTGAATACAGTCATTCCGCTGGATTTGAAAGTTATAGAAATGGCCTGTCTGCTTATTACAAGAATACCGGAATCAATGTTGATCCGGAAGATATCATCATTACAACAGGTGGTTCAGAAGCTCTTATTTTTGGATTTATGACTACCTGTAATCCAGGAGACGAAGTAATCATTCCAGAACCTTTTTACGCTAATTACAATGGTTTTGCCGTGATGGCTGGTCTTAGTGTTGTTCCGGTTACAGCTAAAATTGAAAATGGATTTGCTCTTCCTCCAGTCGAGGAGATCGAGAAAAAGATCACTTCAAAAACAAAAGCAATAGTAATATGTAATCCTGGAAATCCAACAGGATATCTATACTCAAAAGATGAGCTGGAACAATTACGAGATATCGTAAAGAAACATGATCTATTCCTGTTTGCAGACGAAGTATACAGAGAATTCTGTTATGACGGCGCTGTTCCTTTTTCTGTAATGAACCTAGATGGAATCGAAAATAACGTGATCATGATCGATTCAGTATCTAAAAGATATTCAATGTGCGGAGCACGAATTGGTGCAATGATCTCTAAAAACAAAGAGGTCATGGCTTCTGCATTGAAATTCGGGCAAGCAAGACTATCTCCACCAACTGTAGATCAGATCGCCTCTGAGGCTGCATTGAAAACACCTCAATCTTATTTTGACAATGTCGTTGAAGAATATGTTGAAAGAAGAAATATTATGGTGGATGGACTGAATAAAATCCCAGGCGTATATTGTCCAAAACCAAGTGGAGCGTTCTATTGTGTGGCTAAATTCCCCGTGGACAATGCAGAAAAGTTCTGCCAATGGCTACTTGAAGAATTCGATTATAATGGTCAAACAGTTATGATGGCTCCAGCAAATGGGTTTTATTCCACGAAAGGAGCAGGTGAACAAGAAGCTCGTATTGCATACGTACTAAATAAGGAGTCACTTAAAAACGCAGTTCAATGTCTTGAAGAAGCATTGAAAGTTTACCCCGGAAGAACATTGTAAAAAAAATATAGTAAAACAAAAAAGGCGGGGATTACCCGCCTTTTTCTATTTCTATCAATGAATTATCTTGCGTAGAACTTCTTGCTGATCGACCCGCTTTCAAAACGAGCATTCAACATGTAGATTCCTGTTTCAAGACCGTCAAACTTTACATTTGTATTGATGTCAGTAATTTCGATCGTTCTGATCTCTTGTCCTGCCATATTTACAATTGCGATCGTTCCACCTACTAGATCTGGAGTAACGTTAACAAAAGCCTCATCCAATTGAGTTTTAATTGTCACCTTATTGTCAACAGAAACATTCTCAAGATTCAACATCTGACCTGCATTGATCGCATCATCAGCAGCAGAATTGTAAGCCCAATCTTTAATTGTAATCGTTGACGCATCTGAAGCAACATCCAAACGAACCCAACCATAGTGCGTATTAGCACCTGCTGTAAACTTCACTCCTAAAAACTTGTCAGTAGCTCCAAGCCAATCTCCCATTGCAATAGGATAAGTAAAAGAGATCGCAGAAGCATTGATCATTCCTTCTGCACCAAGTAGACCTGAAGCACCAAATGTCGCAGCTGCAGAAATTACATCACCATTGTTCAATGGAGACGGAGCAAAAGTTGAACTTGAACCTGTAACAGCTCCAACAAGTTCTGCACCTGTTCCTGCCGCAACACCTGCATAAGAAACTTGATACGTATATTGAATAGGAATATATCCGTACATGTAAGTTCCAGAACCTGCCTGAGACATAACAGCAAAGATCACATCATCATTTGCGTCATTTGTAAAGTCAATTGAATAAGGCGCAGAGTTCTTGTCAACCACCGCATCCGGATTCACATCATTATAAACTATTTGTGCATTTACAGCACCAGTAGCCAAAACAGTTCCTGCAACTGCAGAATATCTTGCCAACTTTGATTCATTTAATTGGGTAGACTTTTTCTTCATAATCGATTAGTTTGTTGACGAAATTAATTAATTCTAACTTAAAAAAAAATAAAATGTATGAACGGTAAGAAGCTGATGTTAAAGGTCATGGCCTAAAAAATCAAAGATAATCTCTTTCTGTTCTTCTTCGTTTTCTTTTAAATCTTCATATTTAATACGTATCAGCTCAAGATTTGGTTGGGCCCCTATCCATTGATCCATCTTCTCCTTCCTCTCAACAGTAGCATTATACAGTTTTAAAGGTAGTGTGTCCTCATTCTTTACGACTGATTTTCTTTTCTGCAAATCCGAAACGAGATCAGATATTTCTCTGTCAGCAATAATGATCTTGTAAGAAAGATCTGCTGGTAAGAATGACAATAAAGGACCCGAAACCTGAATGGCCGTTTTTTGATCGAAATTTATTTTTTGTAATTCCTTCAATTTGGAAAATTGAGGCTTCTTCACTTCTGCATCTATCTCCTCGGTTATTATATGGTATCCGTTTGAATTCAAAATTGAAATGATCTCCTTTTCGCCACTTTGCTCAAGTCCTGAAACCACTACAACTTCCCCTCTAATGTTATTCTTTATAAACTCTTCATGGAAATTCGCATTTTCATTGTCCTTCAGTTTGTCCTTAAAGATCGATACCAACCATTTATGAGCTTTTGTCATTCCCGGGGAGAAATGAATAGCAGTCTTGAAAGCCTGAGCCGCATGTTCGAAGTTTCCGAGCTTGAACAATGTCTCACCTAAATGATAGTGAGCATTTGGTAAGTAAAAATTAGATTCCACTGCCGACATGAGCTCATCAAATGCCAATTCCAATTTCCCCATTCTCAAATAACAAACACCCAACCCATAATGAGCAGGTGCATGTTTATCATCTATCGCAAGAGCTTTAATATACTGTTTTTCGGCCTTTGAATAATTTTTTCGTAATCTATAGATCTTGGCAATATTCAATGGTACCTCAATATTATTTGGGTTTTTCTCTTGAACTCGCTCGAGCAATTTAAGCGCTTTCAATGGCCTGTTCTGCATTAACAACATTAGACCTTCAATGAAGTCGATATAGAGTGGTTCTTCAAATTCAAGATTCAAGAATGGATCTTTCTTGTTCTTATCCTTATTCTCTTCCTTCGCTTTTTTTCGTGCCTCATGCTCTTCTTTTTCGAGCGCCCGTAATTGATGAATGATTGCGGTTGCTTTCTCGTAGTTTCGTTGGCTCAAATAAGCAAATGCCAGACGTTGTCCATATCGAATGATCTTCGAATCCTCAAAAATGCGCTCTAAAATTGGAATCGCCATTTCAAGTCGGCCACCATCGATCATATTCCTGGCTACATAGTACTCGCTCTCCTTTTTCGCTTTTTCGACCTGTTCCAGTTTATCATCATCCAGCTCCTCAATGTACCCAAGCTCAACAAGTTGCTGAAGTGCCTCTTGTGCAGCCCACGGATCTTCCACTTCATCTGGATCATGCATTCCGGTTTCACCTTCCACATTTTCCCAAGAATCAATGAAATCTACAGGTGTTGGATCTACAAAGGTCTGATACAAAACTTTTCCCTCCATATCTTTCCCTACAGGAAGGCCCATTATCGCGAGCATGGTTGGAGTAATATCTATAACCGACGCACCTGTAAATTCTACCCCACCTTTGCGTATCCCAGGTCCTTTCATCACTAAAATACCATAAGGACTATGTTCGGCGGCAGGACCTGAAGGTTCCTTTGGAATAGCCTTTGGTCTTCTGTGATCAGGGTAAAATCCATGATCTGAAAGTAAGATTACAGTCGTGTCCTCATCGATCAGATCCAGGGTTCTCTCCAGCATCATGTCATGAAATCGATAGCCTGCCTCAACTACCTCTTTAAAATCCTCAAAGTCCTTTTCATTGATGTGCTCTCTTCTCGGAGGATGGTATTTCATCGCGACATGACAAAAATGGTCGATGGCATCATGATACACAGCAGTCACATCCCATTCTGATTCCTGCATGACATAAGTAGATGCTGCATGAACTGAAGCAGCATTTGCAATTATCTTAGCCACAGAAAGAGTTCGTTTATCTTTGCGCAACTCTTGATTTTCTCTGATGTTCGGAATGAAAGGCAGAACCATGGTTGGAGTAATCTCAGCGGGATGAACCCTGAATTCTTTGAAAATATCCTCCATTTCTTTAGGATGGATAGTTCCATCAGCCATCTTCCATTCTTCTTCAAGCGGTTTGTTGGCAACCTGATACAGATTGGACACCATAATACCATTGATCTTCTCAACAGGATTGCTCGGCCACCAAGCTACAACATTCGACTTTAGGTTTTCTTGAGTGAAGATATTCCAGAATGCCTTTACTTTTCGTGATGTAGAGGTTACTGGTCTTAATCCTTCTCCATCTGGCAAAGGCTCAACAAAACCACAAATCCCATGTTTATCTGCCCTGAAACCAGTTGCAATACTCGTCCATAACATCGGCGATAAAGGAGGATCAAGTGTTTTTAATCTTGCGTAACAGCCTTCAGACATTAACTTTTGCAAAGCAGGCATTTTCCCTTGCTGAAGAAGTGGTTCGATGACCCCCCACTCAGCTGCATCCCATCCAATGACAAGAAGTTTCCCGGTTCTTTTGATATTCATTTCTTTTTATCCTTAGATTCTTTCTGATCCTTTTGAATGGCCTCTCTCCATATTTTAAGACCTACGTGTCCCAAAGCAAGAATTCCTAACGAACCTTGAGGGTTAACCTCTATCACTTTTGATTTTTCTTTTTTCACTGAATACTGGTTTGAAAGTCCTAAAATAAAAAAAGGCCGACAATTGTTGGCC
>SBFR01000203.1 GCA_006227105.1 Bacteroidota bacterium | reverse complement strand
TTAGCAGGTGAACGAATGTCTTTAAATCAGTTTTTTGATATTCTTTCAGGCTACGAGTCCAAGATGAGAAAGCCTAAAATGAAAATCCCACTTCCTATAGCCATTGGTTCTGCATGGGTTCTTGAATCGGTATGCAGGGTAATTAAAGCAAAGCCAATGTTTACGGTATATGCGATCAAGGTTTTACAATCCAATTGTGATATTCCTAGTGAAAAAGCACAGACAGAGTTAGGTTATACTTTTCGTCCAATGAACGAAAGTATTCGGGATGGTCTTCATTGGTTGAAAGAAAACGGGAAGATCAAATAATGGAAAAGGTTCTTGTTATTGGGGGACTTGGTTTCGTTGGATACCATATTGTCAATGGACTTCAATCGCGAAAATATGTGGTCAATATTGGGAGTAGATCCGCTAGAGAAGATGAGTATTCAAATGCCCCAATTGTTCATTTTGATCTTAAGGGAATGACGGATGCAGAACTGGAAAGTGTTCTTAATGACATCGATCATGTGATCTTTGCAGGGGGTGCTGACGATCGAACCATTCCAAAAGGAAATGCTGAAGAGTTCTTTTATAATGAGAACGTAGTGCCATGTGTCAGACTGATAAAACTTTGCAATAGGAAAGGTGTCAAAAAGATGATCATTCTGGGGTCTTATTTCTCTCATTTCAATAGAGAAAAACCCGAGTGGAAAATGGCCGAACATCACGTGTATGTGAAAAGCAGAAAGTTACAACAAGAGGAAAGCGAAGCAAATTCGGATGGTTCAACAGCTGTTATTACGCTTGAATTGCCATATATCTTTGGTGCTACACCAGGTAGAACACCCTTGTGGAAACCTTTGGTGAAATATGTGAAATCAATGCCTGTATTGTTTTACACATCGGGTGGAACGAATATGGTTTCTGTTGAAAGTGTTGCCCAGGCTACTGTAGGTGCCATAGAAAATGCAAAACATAAAGATCGATGGATCGTTGGCGGGGATAATGTAAGCTGGAAAGAAATGCTTGGTATGTTTTCGAAATCTCTTGGTAAAAAACGAATTGTAATTACGGTTCCCACTTTTTTAGTGCGCTTTTTTTCTTCCCTTGTTTCATTTTTCTTTAAAGTCTCTGGAAAGCAGACGGGATTGAACTTGTATCATTTTATTACTACTCAAACATCCAATACGTATTTAAATACTGAGGATTCAATGAAAGTGTTGAAGTATTCAAAAAGTGATATTCAAAAAGCGATAGATGACACTGTCAGATCTTGCGGCTACTGATCAATCTTAATGAAACAGAGTAATATAGATAGCGCTCTTTTTTAAGTGGCTGAACTTGGTATCCTGAAAAGAAGGTGCAGAAAGGAATGGTTTGATATTGTTCGAGAAACCATACGATTCAGTAGGGACTCCAATTAAATTCGTATTACAAGTGCCGTCTGAATTGTAATCGTGATACAAGGCGATTGCGTAGTTTCCAGGAGGAAGGTCTTTCACCGTGTATTTAAACTCTTTTCCTTCAACTTTCACTGAAAGCTTGCGAAACTCTTTGCCGATTTTCGGGAAATTTTCCTTTTTGTTATAGATGCCGATCTGAATGGTTCCACATGACTTTTTAATATTTGTAATGACGATAGTCAGATCATTATTCTGGTCGCTGGAAGTATATCCTGGTAGAATAGAAAATCCCATTACCAGCAAGGTAGAAACGAACAAAATGTTCTTAAAGGAATAAAGAAATGAATCTTTCCTCATCGAATGTAGCGAGTTATTAATCACCTCAAGATAGGGATTAATTCGCTAAGTTTTTGAGAACGAGTTCATATTTATGAACGCTGCTATGAGGATTGCTTGAAAATTTGCAGCTGAACGACTAGTATTTCTTGAAAATAATACTTGCAATATGCCCTCCGAAACCAAACGTATTACTCATTGCATAAGTCATGTCTTTTTCCAATGCTTTGTTTAGCGGAAATGTAAACATGTCTTTGTAATCAGGTTCAATCTCAGTCGTGTTGATCGTTGGAGGTACAATACCCTCTTTTAATGCCATAACACAAGCAATACCTTCAATTGCACCTGCGGCTCCCAGCAAATGTCCGGTCATTGATTTGGTTGCGGATACAGCAAGTGATGAACGTTCACCAAATACCCTTTTTGCAGCTAGAAGTTCTGAGTTATCCCCCAATGGAGTTGAGGTTGCATGCATGTTGATGTGATCTATCTCATCTGGACTAATTCCAGCCTCTCTCAATGCTTCATGCATTCCCAATACTGCTCCTTCACCTTCAGGGTGAGTTCCTGTTAGATGATAGGCATCTGCGGCCATTCCGCCTCCCACAACCTCGCCATAGATGGTAGCTCCTCTTTTCATTGCATGCTCGAGATCTTCAAGGATCAGAGCACCTGCGCCTTCACCCATCACAAATCCATCTCGAGTTACATCAAAAGGTCTTGAGGCTGTCTCTGGAGAATCATTTCTGGTAGATAGGGCTTTGGCAGAAGCAAAGCCGCCAATAGCCGCCTCGTTGATCGCTGCTTCCGAACCACCAGTAATGATCATGTCGGCTTTTCCCCATTTAATGTAGTTGAATGCCTCTATAATGGCTGTGTTGGATGTCGCACATGCTGAAACCGGACAGAAATTGACCCCTCTTAATCCATATTTTATAGAAATAACTCCGGAAGCGATGTCAACCAGAATACGAGGAATGAAATAAGGAGTAAAACGAGGAGTTCCATCTCCCTGACAGTATTCCATCATCTGATCCTGAAAAGTTTGAATTCCGCCATTTCCCGAACCCCAGATCACTCCGATCCTGTTACGATCAAGGGATTCAAAATCAATGTTGGCGTGTTTAACAGCTTCGTCTACCGCGACTAAAGCATATAGGGAGAATGGATCATATTTTCTGAGATCCTTAACGTCAAAATGTTCTTTAAGATCGAAGTTCTTTAGCTCACAAGCAAACTTCGCTTTAAAAAGAGTGGTGTCAAATTTTGTGATTGGTGCTGCGCCACTAACGCCATTTTTTAAATTGGTCCAGAACTCATTTAAATTATTTCCAATTGGTGTTAATGCACCAATACCGGTTACTACGACTCGTCTCATGTTAAATTCTTGATTTAAATCTTCAAAGCGAATATGGAATACTTGATTCTTCGTTTTTACAAGAAACCAAGTTCAAGCTTTGCCTCTTCGCTCATCATGTCTTTGTCCCAAGGTGGATCAAAAACAATGTTCACTTTTGCTGAAAGAACTCCCTCTATTGCGGCTACTTTGTCTTCTACCTCTTTCGGTAAACTTTCGGCAACCGGACAGTTCGGTGAAGTCAGTGTCATCATTATTTCAATATTCCTGTCTTCGTCTATCCTCACTTCATAGATCAGACCTAATTCAAAAATATCTACGGGAATTTCAGGATCATAAATGCTCTTAAGAACCTCAACCACTTTATTTTCCAGCTCGATAACTTCTTTTTCCATCTTATAATCCTGATTCAATACTGCTTTTTAAAGCTTCCATTTTCAAACGTTTCACCATACTTGCCAAGCCATTAGCTCTGGTAGGAGAAAGATGCTCCTGTAAGCCAATGTCAGAAATAAAGTGTAAGTCGGCGGTAGCAATTTCTTTTGGACTTTCGTGATTCAAAACTCTGATCAGAAGTCCGATAATTCCTTTTGTGATGATCGCATCAGAGTCTGCGGTGAAGTTCATCTTACCGTCTACGACTTCTGCATCTAGCCACACTCTTGATTGACAACCTTCGATCAATCGATCGTCTGTTTTCTTAGCATCATTGATCTGCGGAAGCTCTTTTCCCAGCTCAATAATGTATTCGTATTTTTCCATCCAGTCATCAAAAATGCTGAACTCATCTATGATTTCTTGTTGTTTATTCTCGATTTGACTGGTCATAATCTTTTATTTGAGCATGTTAATGCTCTTTTCAAATGCTTCAATGAAGTACTCAATTTCCTGACGTGTATTGTAAAACGCAAAAGAGGCACGAACTGTTCCCGGGATATTGAAAAAATCCATTAATGGTTGTGTACAATGGTGTCCAGTTCGAACAGCAATACCTTGCTTATCAAGTAAAGTTCC
>SBFR01000036.1 GCA_006227105.1 Bacteroidota bacterium | reverse complement strand
CCACTGGTAGTTTTGATACGCATTACCTACCCAATAGGGATGCCATCCATAGACTACTTTATCCAGAGAACATCCCCCTTTCGTTTGAAAATTTTTCTTTTCGACTGGAATTGATTCATAATACGATGCATCAACATTTCCTGATTGATTGAATCTTTCTAAATCCAATTGATGAATAGATTTAAATTCTTCCTGTGAAAGAGAAACGAATGAAATAAGGAATACGGCAAGAAAAATTTTCATGTGACTAGTTTTCCGCAAAAATAAGCAGACCAAATCACTCAATCAAATTATTGAATATCAATAATTTAGTTAAACGTTTTAGTAAGAGATATACAGACTATCAAGATCACTCATCGAAACTGTTGGAGGCATAATGCCTTTCTGAATCATGCTTTTAACATGCTCTCCCAACCGCTGTGCTTCTTCCCTTGTTTTAAATCTTTTCAATCCTTGAACAGCAGGAATATGTTGTTGATCGATCAATAACTTCCCATTTTCCAGAATCTGATAACCAAATTCTCCAGGGCCATATTCCAGCACCACTGCCTGTATCCCATCAGACTCATTGACAACGACTTCGTTATCGGTTGAATTTAATTCTTGATCCTTACTGGACTGAGAGCAAGACACAAGAGCAAAGATTAAAACGATCAAAAAGAAGATCCTCATTTTTTAACCACAAATTTTCCTGAGGATATTTTACCCCCTTGTTTCTCTTGAATTCGATAGAAATACACTCCTTCTTCAAATCGAGAAACATCAAACGCAAGTACATCCGAAGAATTTATTGTTGAGTTGTATACCATCTTTCCTGTCACTGAATAAATCGACACTTCAGAATCAGAAAAATTAATTTCTGTTTCTATTGTCAATTGATCGCTTGCCGGGTTTGGATGCACACTTGAAATGAATTCTTCTTGCTCATTCATTCCTACAATTCCAAAATACGCATAGAAGTCATCCAGAAAAACCCCATTATAACCCGTACCTACAAAGGCAATTCCATCAAGTACAAAGGCTATTGCATTTTTCCTTCCAGGACCGATCAGATCTACTCTTTGCGTCCAACTGTTTGAATAGTAGTTATACTCCCAAACATCCTTTTTATACTCAAAATTAATGTCCTCACCTGTCGCAATGAAACAAGTTGGATGAGTCGACCAACCCACGGCCCCAGATCTCGCTGTACCTGGGAAATCAGTTTTTTGAGTCCAATTATCTAAAGCTGGGTCATACATCCAAAAATCCTTTTTTAATGTACCATCATCCCCTGTCCCCAACCATCCTTTTGCACCCATTTCAAATGCAACGGCTTGTTTCCTTGCTGTACCAGGGAAATCATTCAATTGTACCCATGAATTAGTCAATGCATCGTATGCATAAAAATCTTTTTTCAGTCCTGAAAGATCCTGACCTGTACCAACGTATGCTTTGGTTCCAATGGTAAAAGAAACAGCCTGTCTTCTCGGAGTACCAATAAAATCAGCTTTTTGCGACCAAGCTTTTGTATCTGGGTCATATTGCCATAGATCATTCATGTATGCCATTGTCTGCCCTTGCCCTAAACAGATATACCCTTTACCTTCCAATGCAAAAGCACAAGCCGAACCTCTTTCTAATCCATCTCCATTTGGACCTCCAATAGACTCTTCATCGTCCCAGTCATTTTGTAAATAATTATACGAGTACATTTTTCGTTTGAACGTAAAATCATCCAATCCACCTAATACATATCCTTCATTTTGTAGAACAAAACTCGCTGACACTGATCTTGGCGGACCGTTTACAGAATCACGTTGGACCCAATTATCCTGCCCCAAACTAATGAAAGACAGTGGCAAAAAAGCCAATATGAATTTTAATAATCTCATGTTACAATTTAATGAATTTGGAAGTGCCACTTACCCCGTTTTCAGGATCCATGAAGGACACAAAATAATTCCCCGCTTTTAATGATTGCACATTAATTGACAGCTCCATGTTTTCAGTATAATCACCATCCCAATGGATTTTTCCAAGAACATCTCTTATGATCACTCTTCCCGATAAATTCTCAGGAATTATTAGCGAAAGAGTCTCCTGTGCAGGGTTCGGATAAATATTCATTTCTAAAGAAATCTGATCTCCTAAGCCCAGGTACTGATAAGGTGTATACTCCTGGATACTTGATTTCTTACCAGAATACCCCTTCCCGGTACCAACATATGCTTTATCCCCGATGGTAAACGCAACAGCATTCTTGCGCTCAGAACCTCCATAAAAGGCTCTAATGTACCAGGTGTTATTTGCTGGATTGTATTCCCATAAATCATCAAGATATCCTCCGTCTGATCCCATACAAACGTACCCCCTGTTTCCTATGGTAAAAGTTGCGGATCCGCCTCTTTCTGGTCCAGGAAGATCTGCTATTGCCGACCATTGATTTGTAACAGGATTGTATTTCCAGAAGTCTTTCTTGAATACATCCTGATTTGCTCCAAGTCCAACATAACCGTAATAACCTACAGAGAAACTGCAAAGTTGATAACGAACTCCTCCTGGAAAATTTGCCCTAGGCGACCATTGGTCATTTGCTGGTTTATACTCCCACAACTGTGACGAATAAAAGTTAGGCCCCAATTTTCCTCCGCAAACATATCCTTTCGAATCAATTGTGAACGCCGTTGAAAAATAAATACCGTTTCCCCCACCTCCTGGATAATCCGATTTTTGAACCCAGGTATTGGAGGAAGGATTATACTCCCAAAAATCCTTCAACTTTGTCCCCATAAATGAAGCATCATTGTCTATTCCTGTACCACAATATCCCTTCCCATTTACCGCAAATCCAACAGCATCTCTTCTTGCAGCTCCCGGTAGGTTGGCTATTTGAGTCCATGAGTCCATGACTGCATCATATCTCCAGAAATCCTTTTTAACATTTTCTGCCGTATCCACTCCGGTTCCAATGTATCCATAATCTCCAATCGAAAAAGACACGGCTCTCTCCCTTTTTCCTCCAGAAAAATCATTCTTCTTTGTCCAGAAATTTTGAGTTTGTCCAGACACGAACTGAACAAAACAAACCAATACACCAACTAGATAAATACCTCTCATATCAATTATGTATGACCTTCAAATCTTTAATTTTCTTATCGCCGTAAAACAAGCTTACAATGTAGGTTCCTGGATTTGTATCAAACATCGACAAATGAACTGTCTCTGAATCGATCTTGCCTGATTTCACAAGTTTACCCGTGAGATCTGTTACTTGATAAGACAGGCCTATCTCCGATAATTGTGCATCCACCTGGATTGTCATATTCTCAATAAACGGATTTGGATAAACACTCACTGACACATCTTTCAAATCTTCAACCCCTAATGTGAACGATGGATCATATTGCCAGAAATCATTCATGTTTATCCCGTTCGTACCGGTTCCAAAATATCCTTTTCCATTGATGGAGAACGCGACTGGAAATCTTCTATTCGTCCCCGGAAAGTTCTCTACTTGGAACCATTGATTCAATGCTGGATTAAATTTCCAGACTTCATCAGTGACATTTGAAAGACCAGAATAATACCCACACGTTACATAACCTTCTCCATCCACAGCAAAACCATAACTCCCTCCGGCCGAAATTCCGGGGAAAGAAGCTCTATAGATCCAAGTATCCTGCTCTGGTTTGTATTCCAGAAAACTAATACCCGTTTTCACAAACGCACTGGAACCTATCGAAAATACTGCAGACCATGCATTTACACTCACCGGGACACTCGCCTTGAGTTGCCAAGAATTACTAAGTGGGTTATATTCTGCCAGAGAGGTTCCGGCCATAACATATCCCTTATCATTGACTGAGAAAGCCTGAACATCACCTGGAGATAATGGACAATAAGCTATAGGAGACCACGTATTCGTAAGGGGGTTATATTTATAAAACTCACCATTCAGTGCTGACCCACCACCAACAAAAATGCACTCAACAGCTGAAAACGCCATCGCACCATGGTTGGGAACAGGGAAATCTGCACGTTGAGTCCATGAATCAGAGGAAGGATCATATTCCCACCAATCTTTGTAGGAAATATCTACACCTGTTCCGTTTACATGTCCCAGTCCAATGTACCCCCTATTATTTACAGCGCCTCCAACGGCCCTGTGCCTTCCAACTCCTCCAAAATTGGATTTTTTAATCCAAGTTCCTGAAAAAGACTGAAAGCTTAAGGTTAAAAACAATATACTTAGTATTCTAATCAACTTTTAATTATTTTTTTTCGTTGTAAAACCTCGCCATCTACCTTAAAATTCAAAAGGTAAATACCTGATTCCTTTGTCATCAGATCAAGTATGAGCTTTTCTTCGCTATTATAAGGAACAGCATATGATCTACCAGTCATATCTATGATCTCTATCTCGATTTTATTTTTTGTTTCATTCGAGACAGATTTAAAGTCAACCGATATCGTTTCGCTAAAAGGATTTGGATATACACAAATGTTGGCTTTTTTCAATTCTTCAGAAATGACAGACAGATATCTATCAAACATCCAGAAATCCCGGAAATTGGTTCCATTTGTTCCAGTACCGCAATACGCTCTATTTCCAATTACAAAAGAAACCAGATATCTTCTAGCCGTACCACTGAAATCCTCGATCTGCACCCAGGTATCCAAAACCGGGTTGTACTCCCAAAAGTCGCTGAAGTTATTGCCACTGGAAAAATCATCTCCCGTTCCAATATAACCCTTTCCGTTAATTACAAAACCTGTCGCCTCTTGCCTCGTTGTTGGTCCGACAGGAGCTCTCGATGACCAAGAATTCGTAACAGGATTATACATCCAAAAATCATTCGTGGAGCCAGCATTTGTGTTTCCAGTACCCACATAACCCATCCCATTCAATTCAAATGCAACAGAGGAGGTTCTAACAGCTCCCGGCAAATTGGGTATTGGAAACCAAGAATTGGACGCTGGAACGTATCTGTAAAAATCATTTGAATATCCACCTGTCGTTTGTCCGGTCCCCACAAATCCGGAACCATTAATTGCAAACGAAACTGCTCCTCTCCTCGCTGTACCAGGGAAATCTGCTATACTGGTCCAAACATTTGTAGTAGGATCATATTTATAAAACCGCTTAAAATAACTCCCATCAATTTTCCTTCCGGTTCCCACGTATGCCTTTTCATCAATTACAAATCCCGTTACATGAAAACATTTTCCTTCTGGATAATCGGCAATTTGAGTCCAGGAATCAGAGGCAGGATCATATCTCCAGAAATCTTCATATTCCACATCCACTGCAGAATTGATGTGGCCAAGCCCGATATATCCAAAATTTCCTATTGAAAAAGCAGTGGCACGGTGACGTGCCTCTCCCCCAAAACTTGATTTCTGAAACCATGGTTGAGCAAACCCGCCATTCAACAAACAAATGGAACAAACAACTAATGCAAGCGCTTTAATTCTGATCATAATTTGATGATTCGATCTGTATAAACAGATCCTTTGTATTCATACATTAAAAGATAAATCCCAGGTAATATCCTTGATAAATCTGTCTTAGTGTCAAATTCAAGCTCTATCTTTTTTCCATTTACATCACAAAAACCGATCACCTTCACATCATCTGGTATATTCAATATATCATTCACAGGATTCGGATATAGTTTTGGAGTTTGTTCAGAGATATCATCAATACCAACATAATCCGCATTGATATTGATGGAATATTCTCCCATTTGGTTATTCCATCCTTCAACAATTACATAAACTAATCCAAGACCTTGTGTAGAAAATGAAACCTCTGAAGAAGTTCCGCATATTTCTGAATCATCATTAAAGGCCACTAATTCGCCTGACCCGTCCACTACAGTTAAAAAAGTATCAAATGTAGATCCGCATAGAGACACGGTGATCTGTTGCATCAGGGGTGATGGATTGATCTTGTAGTATACATCTGGAGAATTATACACTGGATTCTGATTAGAATAACAATATGAATTATCTCCTGTTGCCGAATAAGGTAAGCTTGAAACAATGATCGGATCAGTTTCATCATCTCCGATATATCCGCTACAATCTACCCCATTACCGATGTTGATTCCAAAATCCATTACGGAGCCCCATGTAAAAGATGCACAGGGGTTCAGAGGCAAACTAGTACCTTCCTGTTGAGTAATTCTCATTCTCGTAAATCCATTTTGAGCACCTGCGGGAACATTAAAATTAAACACGGAAGTTGCAACAGGAGGAATTCCTTGCCATGTACCAATAATTTCTGTTGCATCAAATGAACCACTCTGATCAAAATCGATCCAAACTGTACCTGCTCCACTGTAGTTCCCTCCACATGTACCAAATTTCACAGAAATCGTATATGCCGAACCTGCATTTAGAATGGTACTCATACTGGTCAGATCCTGCAATCCAACCACTCCCGGACAACCGGTAAAATTAATCCCCCCTGATTCGCCCGTCAATTGAACAAGTTCTACATTTGAGTCAATTGTACTTGAAGGACCAACAGTCGTGCAATATTGAGCATAAAATCCAGTCGAAAAAGAGACAAGGGATATGATGAGTAGCAGTTTCTTCATATGTAAGTTTGATGATGAACCAATTTACCTATTATTGTTCACATTAAGGACACCATTTGTTAATGGATGGTTGCTTAATGAATAAAAAATGTAGGTAATTATTCAATCAGAAGAAAGGACAACACAAAACCTCTCCTTTTAAAATCTGAAACTCAAAAAAAATGGCAGGATTTAATAAGCCCCAAGGTATCTTCTCAAAAACCATTCGAGACCTATCGAAATAAAAAACAATGCAAAGATCCATTTTAGATCTATCAGCCCGTTGAAAGAGATTTTTTCCTGGCTCAAGGTTGCGATGTCACCGCGTTGATTGATTGCTTTTATCAAATCCTTATAATTGGCTAAAGAATGAACCGAACCATTCGTCTTCAAAGCCATTTGCTTTAAAACCTGAATATCTGAATTACTGTAGATCTGTTCGATCGAATTCTCTTCAACAATAAACGATCCTTTTCTTGAATGTTTTTTTCCGTTGAATTCTGAAGTACACACCCAATTGTACCTGCCTCTTTTCAATTTACCCAGCTCTAATTTATATCCTGTCCCCAATGCAGCGAAAACATGTTTACTTGTAGTGCCGTCCTCTTTTGTTAAAACAAATGACAACCTAGCATTCTTGATGGGATCTAATGCATCATTCAAATAAGTTGCATTCAACGTAATCTCCTCTGTTTCAGAGAACCTTTCCGGCAAACTGATCTTCAAAGGAGAATTATCCCTCTTTACCATCAAATACTGCGACCATTTGGAAATCAACTCATTAAATCGCTCATGATTGTTATTTCTTGCGTAATCATTTACTCTCCATCGCCAAATCCCTTCTCCGAGAATTATTCCGTATTTCGCTTTATTGTCTTCTCCGAAAACAACCAAAGGATCCTTTTTACGAATCGTTCCGGTGCGTTGAAAAAGAAAGACATCCCCCTGTCCCATTTTTATCGTGCCAAATGGACAATTTAGTGGAGGGAAGTAATTGAATTCTTCTTTGAGATCCTCTGAGATTTCAAAAGAACTGAAACCATCGTTCAAATACGCTTGATTTTCATCCCTTTTCTTTCCAGCAGGAAGGGTTAATTTAACCCCGAGACTTTTCAGATCATTGTTACTGATCTTATTTCCGATAATGACAAGTTTTGAAACCCTTGATCTTTCAATTTTATTTAATTGTTCGTTAGTTAGATCATGTACATCGTGCAGCACAATCAGATCGACATTATTAAGCTCTCCTTTCCATTCCGAAGTCAACTCCGAAACAATTTCAAGATTTTCATTTTTCTCCAATTCTTGCTTGATCGCAGACACATCCGGATGCGGTGCTGACGCAATAAGTAAAACTTTACTTCTGGAGTCGATCACTTCAATGTAAAAAGTCTTTGAATTATTCTTGTAATTGAATTCATTGGATTCATTCTTCAACTTTACCGTATAAATATGCGTTCCAACCTCATCTGCATCCAGGATAAGATCTATCTGTTTGAAATCTTGATTCCCTTTTTTGTAGTTTACTTTCTCTGTGATGATCTTTTTCCCATTCTTGAACACAGATAATTCTGTAGACACACCACTGAATCTGAATGCTTCAACATCAATTTGTACAGGAAATTTATTGTTTAAAAAAGCGACTTGATTAGATGAAATATTCTTCACAAACTGATCTCTTTTCTTTATTGTGTCACCGACATATAATGAAAAGGTCGGTGTAAGACTTATGTTTTCAGCCGCATATACTGGATGAGCCCCTTTATTATAATTACCATCAGAGACAAGTATGATTCCTCCAATATTTCGGTTGTAAAAATCTTCTTTTATCCTATTGAAAGCAGCGGAAAGATCAGTATAACCATCCTTGAAATCCAAGTTTTCTTCGTAGCCGACCTCCTGTCCTGTTCGAATAGTAATCAACTCAAATTCACCTTCATTTTCATTTTCCAATGTCGATCGAAATTCCGCTATCCTGGACTTTATTTTTGAAGAATCTGAATAATTCAACATTGAAGAAGAATTATCATAGATCGTAATGATCACTGGAGACTCTTCTACGAGCGATTTATTTTTAATGGTGATCCCTAGAATCAGAATTAACAGTAAAAATATTGCAATGGATCTCAAGATCAACATTCCCCACTTCTGCTTTGCCGACAACGATTGGATCCACTGATTTTTTGAATAGAGCCAGTAAGCTATCCCGAATGCAATCCCTCCTAGAGGGAATAACCAAAAAATTGAAAAATCTGATAGGATCTCCATTGGGATTAAAACTAAGTAAAATTTGACGACTATTTTTTAGGAGCATTATCCATTTTATAGGATATGCCTAATCCGATAACCGATTTGAATTGTGTTCGAGGCCCAACATTTCCTTTTACATCTCTAATTTGAACGTCGTCATCATAGATCAGCGTCCATTGTAAGGATGCTGAAAACCAGGAATTCACCTTAAAATTAAACAATGCCTCAGCATTCACATCAATATTTTGCGGATCATCTAGATAATTACTGAATAGTTCGATCTTTGATTTTAGATCGATATTTTTCGCAATGGTTTTGTTGTATTTCACCTTAATATAGGCACCAAATTCACCCCTGACATGTTTCCCCGGTACCAAAACATTTCCAAGGGGATCAAGAACTGCTTTATCTACCCCAAATGCTCCAACATTTGCTAAAGAATCATTATTAACAATTGTGATCTTCCCAGCCAGAGGCGAAGTAAAAACTGAAAAATCTTCTCCCTTGATGTAGTCAAGTCCTAAGGCGATATTTATGTATGCAGGAGCCATAAAGGTAGAAACCCTTACACTGTCATTAGGGTAGCTAAATCCATCAAGTGATTGAGTTTTGAAACCTCCGATAAATGTAAAATTGAAAGGATGATTTTTCATTTTGTGTCCTACATTCGTTGAAAGATCAATTCGGTCGTCAGTCTTCTGAAGAGGTTCTTCACTCCCCTGATCTATATAATACAAACCACCCAATGCAACACTTAGGTCATTTGACCAGCTAAAACTTTTTTTCTTGTAATTAGCACTTGCAGAGATACCACCGAGCAAAGAAATATTGTTTCTACCTCCGGCACTCCAGTTAAAAAATGACGATTGGGAACCATTCAACGTGTAGATTGATTTTAATTTCCATTTCCTGTTGTCTACAGGTTTTATCGTGTCTGTTTTCAAGGAATCTGCCTCAAAATCTACATTTGAGAAAGAAATTATACTGTTGAACAGCAATAATGTCGACAAAATAAGTTTCTTCATATCGCAAAATTGCTGATACTTTACCATATTTCAAACCGTAGCCTTCTTAGTTTTTCGACTTCTTTTGACTAATTCAACAATACAGAAGGGAGATTGACGTCATTTTATTAAATTCGTGCTCGACTTTAACAAATTGATCAAAATGACAAAAGAAGTATACATTGTTGCAGCGGTTAGAACACCTATGGGCTCTTTCCTTGGAGGATTATCATCAATACCTGCAACACAATTAGGAGCTACGGCGATTAAAGGTGCACTTGAAAGAGGTAATGTAGATCCTGCGCTGGTAAATGAAGTTTTTATGGGGAATGTCCTTCAAGCAGGCGTTGGTCAAGCTCCTGCTCGTCAGGCTGCTCTTGGGGCTGGAATCGGCCATAATGTTCCTTGTACGACAGTGAATAAGGTTTGTGCTTCGGGAATGAAGGCAATTATGTTGGGAGCACAGTCAATAATTGCAGGTGACAACGAAATTGTCGTTGCTGGTGGAATGGAAAGCATGTCTCAAACACCTCACTATGTTGATGGAAGAAACGGTACAAAGTTCGGAAACATCACCATGCTGGATGGAATTACAAAAGATGGACTTCTTGATGTTTATTCTAAGGTACCTATGGGTAATTGTGCTGAATTGTGCGCGAAAGAATATAACTTTTCAAGAGAAGATCAAGACAATTTTGCAATCACTTCTTATACACGAGCTGCAGAAGCTTGGAAAGCTGGAAAATTTGATAATGAGATCGTTCCCGTATCAGTACCACAGCGAAAAGGAGACCCGATCCTTGTGAAAGAAGATGAGGAATATAAGAATGTATTTCTTGACAAAATTCCTTCATTACGTCCTGCATTTGACAAAGAGGGAACAATTACTGCAGCAAATGCATCTACATTGAACGATGGTGCTTCAGCGTTGATCCTCGCATCAAAAGAGGCTGTTGAAAAATACGGATTGAAGGCGATCGCTAAGATCATTTCTTATGCTGATGCAGCTCAAGCACCAGAATGGTTCACAACAGCACCAAACCTTGCAGTTGGAAAAGCACTTGAAAAAGCAGGCATGTCAACATCCAATGTAGATTATTGGGAACTAAATCAAGCATTCTCTGTAGTTGGTTTAGCGAACATGAAGCTTTTGGGCCTTGATCCAAGTAAAGTTGACGTAAATGGTGGAGCTGTAGCTCTAGGTCACCCTCTTGGTAATTCAGG
>SBFR01000022.1 GCA_006227105.1 Bacteroidota bacterium | reverse complement strand
CAAATTGCTTCATTGTATTTTGGTGTTAGTTCCAATTTTTCATGGATCATTTTTTTTGCCTTGAAATACTGTGATTTTGAGGTTCCTTCACTTATCCCAAGATACTCTGCTATCTCCTTATGTGTCAAATTGTCAATGGTGTACAAGTTGAAAACCGTACGATAACCATCAGGCAATTCCTGAAGAACTTTTAACAGTTCCGCTTTTCTTGACGAAACGGTGGCTTCTTCATTCACGGTTACATCTTGCTCGAACATTTGTTCAGAATCCGTAAGGATCAATTTATAATTCTGTCTGATATAATTCAGTGCTGTACGAATTGTTATTGTTTTGATCCAGGCGCCTATAGACATTTCAGTATTGTAATAGGACCTTTTTTCATAGACTTTGATGAATGCTTCCTGCAAAACGTCCTGAGCATCATCCCTACATCGGGTATATCGCAAACAAATACTATACATCCCAGGTGAATAGGCAGCATAGATCATATCGAATGCCGCCTTTTCGCCTGCAGTGAATTTTTTTAATATTTGTTTGTCTATCGTTTGCACAAATCAGTTTCCTCCCAAAGAATCGTTTGGATCAGTTCCACCACCCCAATTTAGTGAATCCAACGGATCATTCCCATTGTTATTGTTTCCAGTTGAATCGTATGGGTCTTGATTGGGATCACCATTATAGAACGTTGAATCGTATATCCACGTTGAATCGTTATCATTTCCGTTGTTTCCATTTGGACAAATCGGATCATCCTCACAAGACTGAAACACAAACATTGATCCTGCCAGGAGAATGTACATTGAAATTGCTGCTTTTTTCATGATTTCCATTTTTAAGTTCATCCTAATTACCCCTTCAAAAAGTAAGGGTTGCCTGAACTTTAATTTTTTTCGATCAAGGGATTAACAACCTTGAAAAAAGCAGGTGGAATCAAGGATAGAAGCATCATACCCGGATATCCGGATGGCATTTGTGGCGATTCATCATGATGCTCAAGCAGTTGATATGGTCGGTCCGCTTTGTAATGATGGTCAGAATGACGACTTAACTCGAAAAGAATTGCTCTTCCCAAAACATGATTCGAATTCCAGGAATGTGACCTTCTGACCCTTTCGTAGACGCCATTTTCCCTTTTCTCTCTCATTAATCCATAGTGCTCGATGTAATTAACGGTCTCCAAAAGAAGAATTCCAATTATGGCACTGAAAAGAAAAAATAAAATCGACTCTTTCCCGATAAATACGCCGATGAGTACAAAAAGAACTGTTTGCAGGATCGTGTAAAGTACCATTCTGTTCTTCAAGCTGAATGCAAACACTTTCATGATCTTCATGCGCTGAATCTCGATCTGCCATGCCTGAAGATAACTTCCGAAATGCGATCGGATCCAAAATAGATAAAGAGGCTCATTCCTTCTTGCGGTAGCTGGATCTTGAGGAGTACCGACATTGGTATGGTGTCCTCGATTGTGATACGGCAAAAAATGAGTATCCATTGAGGTCAGCAACAACAACTCACCAAGAAACTGCTCCTTTCGATCCAATCGATGACCTAATTCATGCCCAACATTAATTCCGATAACTCCGCACATCAATCCCATTGAGATCGTTCGTCCAACCAAAGTAAGTTGATCTTCGGTTTCGATCGCTGTTGCGAGGAAATAAAAGAGAAAGATGTACTGAATAGGAACCAAAAGATAGATCAACCAGTCATAGAAAGGATCTCTTTCAGCCGACAACCTCTCTTCCTCGGTCAGATTAGATGAATCCGGTGGTAACACCAATTCTAAAACAGGTACAATGATGAAAAAAATGAAAACCGGTGCAAATGAGAATATCCCTTTCGATAAAAATGAGATCGCTACCGTTCCAGGAAGCAGAAAGATCAAGAGATATTTCAACTTCTTCATTTTCACATCAGATCAGTTTACCGTAAAGATCATAATGGTCTGCGGAGATGATCTCCACATTTGAGAAATCACCAATTCTCACATATGCATCTTGCTTCTTTACCAGGACCTCATTGTCCACTTCAGGTGAATCAAATTCAGTTCTACCAATAAAGTAGTCGCCTTCGGCTCTGTCGAACAAAACTTTATATGATTTTCCGACTTTTTGTTGGTTCAGATCATAAGAAATTCCAGACTGCAATTCCATGATCAGGTCAGCTCTTCTTCGCTTCTCCTTTTCAGGAACATCATCCTCAAAATTATACGCATGCGTATTTTCTTCGTGAGAATAGGTAAAGATCCCAAGTCTATCAAACCTTGAACGTTCCACCCAGTCATACATTTCCTGAAAATCTGCTTCTGTTTCACCTGGATATCCTGCGATCAATGTAGTTCTTAAAGCAATTCCCGGCACCTTACTTCTGATCTCTTGAACAAGTTCTTCCGTTTTCTCTCTGGTAATCCCTCTTCGCATCGCCTGAAGAATCTTCGTTGATCCATGCTGTAATGGCATATCAAGGTAATTACACACGTTTGCTCTTTCGTTCATCACATCTAGCACATCCATTGGAAAACCCGATGGAAAAGCATAGTGAAGTCGAATCCAGTCAATTCCTTCAATATCCGACAAACGCTTTACCAAATCTGAAAGTGCTCTTTTCTTGTAAAGATCAAGTCCGTAATAAGTTAGGTCTTGAGCGATCAGCATGATCTCCTTCACCCCTTTTGCTGCAAGTCCTTTTGTTTGAGTTACAAGATCTTCAATCGGAGTTGAAAGGTGCTTTCCACGCATTAGTGGGATTGCACAAAATGAGCAAGGACGATCACAACCCTCAGCGATTTTCAAATAGGCATAATGATTTGGGGTGGTCAATAATCGTTCTCCTACCAACTCTGCCTTGTAATCTGCTTTTAATGTCTTTAATAATCGTGGGAGATCTCTAGTACCAAAAAAAGCATCCACTTCCGGTATCTCTTGCTCAAGATCATCTTTATATCTTTCAGATAGACAACCCGTCACATAAACTTTATCAACCAGTCCTTCCGCCTTAGCTTCTGCATAACGTAGGATAGTATCAATGGATTCTTGCTTTGCATTATCAATAAAGCCGCAGGTATTGATGATCACGATCTCAGAATCATCTTGTTTAGCTTCATGTTCGACCTCAAAATTATTCGCCTTCAACTGTGCCATCATCACCTCTGAATCAAAAAGATTCTTAGAACATCCCAGTGTCACAACGTTGACCTTATTTTTTTTGAGTGTTTTCGTTTTCATAGTGCAAATTTAGAGAAACAAAAACAAAGAGATTCTATAAAAAGAATGGATTATTTGGCTTGTGGTATTATCTTTGGATAACCCTAGAAAAAAAGGTATGAAAACACTATTTCTCTTAAGTTTATTGGTCCTTCTCTTTGGGTGTAAATCGAAAGAAAACAGTATGACCGACTCAATTCAAAATGACAGCACTGAAAACAACTTTCAAAAACCTCAAAAATTAGTCGCGAAAATCGGAGATTTATCCGAAGGGATTTCTGAAGGTATCATGATCAGTGAAGTTGTTGTTGACGGTAACAATATGGAGCTTCAGATCAGCTATAGTGGTTGTCAGAGACCAGTTTTCGATCTTATCGGATCATCTATGATCGCCAAATCTTTACCTCCTATTCGTTCAATAAGACTCGTACACAACGGAGAGAATGGGGAATGTGAAAAATTGATGTCAGAGCGACTGATCTTTGACATTAGTGCCCTTACCTATCAGGACCAAGATGGTAGTGAGATCTACCTTCAATTGGAAGGGTGGAAAGAAAAAATTAAATATACATATACCTCAAAATAATGAAAATTGGTGTTTTACTTTCCGGTTGCGGAGTTTATGACGGTGCAGAAATTCAGGAAGCCGTTTTAACCCTTCTAGCAATTGAAGAAATAGGTGCAGAAGCAGTGTGTATTGGAATCAATGAACCTCAATTTCATGTGATCAATCATATATCTGGAGAAGAAATGGGCGAAACCAGGAACATGATGGTGGAAGCTTCAAGGATTTCAAGGGGTAATATTACTGAAATCAGTCAGATTTCACCTGCTGATCTTGATGCACTTGTTATACCGGGCGGATTCGGAAGTGCAAAGAACTTTACAAGTTGGGCTTTTCATGGACC
>SBFR01000147.1 GCA_006227105.1 Bacteroidota bacterium | reverse complement strand
GTAAGCACCTCTATGTTATATTTACCTACGATATATTTATCGGTAGTATTCATCTTTTGCACATTCAAGGTAGCTGGATTTGATTCCTGCATTACTCTCGTATCGATCTGATAAGGCTTGGTTGCATTGATAAACCTCACCTTGATAAATCCTTGAGGACAATCAACCGGGATAATATTGTGGGTGTTCTTCTGAATGCTAATGTTCTTTTTCTCAACCTTCGGAAGAGTATTCACTACCAGGTCATACTTGTAATTCGGATCAATAATCAGCGTATCCGGATTCCCGTAACGATTGATTGTATGAACAAACGTGTAAAGCAAATTATTTGTCCCTGCTTCGTACAAGAACATCGTAACATCTGTCTCCTTCGGATTGTGATTGATATCGTTCAAGTTGATCTGAACCGTTGTATTTCCCAGCGCTTTCGATATTACATTTTTCAATACATTTCGAAAAGCATCCTTTGTTTCAGCATCAGCATACGGACCAATACAATTGAATTTCTCGAGATAAGACAAGTCCATTCCTAGACCAATAACAAACGGAGTAACCTTCACTCCTTTGTCCTTTAATTTTTTTGCGATCACACAAGGATCGTTGTCACATGCTTCGATTCCATCGGTGATGAGAATGATAATATTCTTCGAATTCTGATCAGGAAAGTCTCCTGCAGCGGCTTCAAGTGATCTTGCAATTGGTGTAGTTCCTTTTGCCTGAATTGATTTTATGCGGTATTTAATTTTATCATGATTCCCTTGTCCGAAAGGAATTTCCAACTTCGTATCATTACAATCCTGATACGTTGCAGTAATTGGGGATTGATGACCATATACTCTTAACGCAATTTCAAGATTTGGGATATCCTTGAGGCTATCAACTGTTTGAGCAAGTAATTCTTTGGCAGCTTCCAAACGGGTTTGATCCTCCCAATGCGCATTCATACTATTGGAAGCATCCAGAATAAAAAGGATCCGGGTGAGTTGTTCCTGTCCGAAAGTAAATCCGGAAATAAATAACAACCATATTACCAGGATCTTCTTCATTAATAATCTCCTAATGTTTCTTCCAATTGACTTAATGCCGACGCAAGCTGTTCTGGATTTGGAGCAACTCCATGCCATTTATGTGTTCCCATCATGAAATCAACCCCTTGTCCCATTTCCGTTTTCATGATGATCACTTTTGGTTTACCATTCCCTACATTTCCCTTCGCAGCAGCAAGTGTTTCTTTCAAACTCTGTATGCTATGTCCATCCATGTGATAAACTTCCCATCCAAAAGCTTGCCATTTAAGCGACAGGTCTCCCAAAGAGATCACATCCTCTACATCTCCATCGATCTGTCTCCCATTATAATCAATGGTCGCAATCACATTGTCCACTTTGTGAGCTGCACCATACAATGCAGCCTCCCAAATCTGACCTTCTTGCAATTCTCCATCGCCATGAAGACTGTAAACGATCGACTTATCTCCGTTCAACTTTTTAGATTGAGCCGTTCCAATAGCATTTGAAAGCCCTTGTCCTAGTGAACCGGAAGCCATCCTTACACCAGGCAATTTCTTATCTGTAGATGGATGTCCTTGTAATCTGCTTGACAACTTTCTAAATGTACCCAATTCATTTACAGGAAAATACCCTGATCTCGCCAAGACACTGTACCAAACGGGAGAAATATGTCCGTTCGATAAATAAAATACATCTTCTCCCTTCCCTTCCATCGAAAATTTTGACGAATCATGGTTCATAACGTCAAAATAAAGAACGGTTAAAAAATCAGCACAACCTAAAGAACCTCCTGGATGTCCGGAATTCACTCCAGCAACCATTCGAACGATATCTCTTCTTACCTGTGACGCTATTTTTTCTAACTGTTGATTTTCCATGCGGGATTTGAATTTTTGTTCTTGCAAAACTAACTTTAATTATTAATTTTAGGGGCCACGGAATTTGAGGTTTTATCCCCAAATGCAACTTTTTATAAACAAAAAAAGTCTTGTATTAAGATTCACAAAAAACACATGAAAAAACTACTTCTTTCTTCCTTATTTCTGATATCGGCATCTTTTGTGTTCAGTCAGAAAATCAATGAAAGAGTCTATTCTTCCTACTCAGAAGATGAACTCGCAACTATCATCTCAGAACAGCCCGAAATGGTTAGTATTTTGAATTACGCAGTCGATCATGCTTGCTACATAACAAATGCGCCATCAGGGAAATCGACCGATGGTTTTGAAACCATCACCTGGAACTCAGAGTCAGTTCCTTCGTTTGTTGATCTAAAGAAAAAAATTGAAAAACAAAATCAATATTTACTGATTTCAGGAACGAATAAAATGCTTGTGATCAAGTCAGAATGGGTATTGAAGAACGAACTAGAAAATCAACAAAAATGAAAACAATAAAATTTCTCTCTCTACTTTTCACATTTGTTGGACTAAGTGCTAATGCTCAAATGATCAACATGGGTGACGCTGGCTATCCCCAAAGTAACCCTGCGGACTGTAATACTTTCGGTGTAAGTTCAACCAACTTTCAGGATCAAGGGGGCGGTGGAAACTACACTCCTAACTTCAATGATACCATCGTTTTTTGTCCAGACCTTACAACTGGTACGAAAATGTCGATTACTATGGCAATCAATGCCGGATATACCTGGAATGTTGATGGCTCTGACTTTGTTTATGTGTATGACGGACCAAACACAAGTGCCCCGCTTTTAGGGGTTCATAATTCAGTTACAGACCCAACAGGCTTTACACATCAGGCAACTTGGAATAATCCAAGCGGTTGTTTGACAGTAGTGTTTATTACTGATGGTGCGAATGAAGGTACAGGTTGGTTAGGAAATGTTCAATGCGGTAACCAGTTTCAACCATTTGAGCCACATCTTGAAGCATACGTAAATGGTGTTGGTCCTGATGTTATTAACCCGGCAGATACAGGTTTTGTAGACATTTGTTTCGGGGACAGCATCATGTTCATCGCTAAACCAAATTTCCCATACTCTTTGGAGACGACAGGATATGGATATTCTCAAGACGTGAATTCAACTATCGATTTTGATTGGTACATCACAGATGGAAACACTTACCCGAACAACGATACCATCTGGTTCACTCCACCGGCAAGAGCTGGATATCTTGTGGACTTGAAAATGACAGATATCTTTCCTCAAAATGAACGAGTAAGATGTAAGGTCAGAGTATCCCAGCTTCCAATTTTTGCTGGAACAGGGCCAATCGATCCGATCATTTGTTTAGGAGAACAAACCGAACTACTTGGTGGTGTAACTGCTACTGATACGGTAGGAGTTGATGTCCCACCAGGTACATTCAATTTAGGTGGAAATTTTGCTGGATTGACATACTTGCCTGATGGTTCAGGTCAGCAATATCAGGCTCCTATTGTTATTGGAGGATTCCCTTCGGGTGCTACAATTACTAATGCTCAAGATCTTAATCAGGTTTGTATTACAATGGAGCACTCTTATTTAGGTGACTTGGAGATCTGGTTACAATGTCCATCTGGTCAGATTGTGCCATTAGTGAACTCGTATAGCCCAGGAAATATTCCAGGGGGAACAAGTGGGGGAGGTACTTTCCTAGGTCACCCAATTGACGATTCAGGAGGTGGTGGACCAGGTGAAGGTTGGGAATATTGTTTTAGCTCCGTATTTAATACCATCGGGCCAATGACTGCCAACTTAGGAAATACTGTTCCCGTTGCGGCTCAGCCTCCATTATCTGCAGGGAATTCAATCGATCCTTCGGATGTTTATGCACCGGAGACCACATTTGCCAATTTCAATGGATGTCCGGTTAACGGAACATGGACGATCTACGTACAGGATAACTTAGGAATTGACGATGGATATATTTTCGAATGGGGATTATATTTTGATGCCTCATTTTTCCCAGGAATGGGTAGCTATCAGAACTTTATTGTGAATGACTTCTGGAGCAATGACCCTACGATCATTTCAGGACAAGCAGATACTGCAATTGTTGTACAACCTAATGTATCGGGCAATTATTCTTACACATTCAATGTAGTAGACAATTTTGGTTGTCCATATGATACGACTGTGACTTTGCTGGTACAACCATTACCTGAAATCTTT
>SBFR01000209.1 GCA_006227105.1 Bacteroidota bacterium | reverse complement strand
AATGAATCTCCGGTCGTATACAAAGGGGATGCGATCTTCCATATAGGTCGGGAGGCATAAGTTAATCTGTTTTTCTACCTTTGAACCCTTAAATCAGAGAATTATGTCTGTTCACAAGAATGTAAAACGAGTGACAACTCATACCCTTCATGAAATGAAAGTGGCTGGGGAGAAAATATCCATGCTTACTGGATATGACTTTTCAATGGCCAGAATTATAGATGAGGCAGGTATTGATGTAATCCTTGTAGGAGACTCTGCATCTAATGTAATGGCGGGACATGAAACTACATTGCCAATCACTCTTGATCAGATGATCTATCACGCCTCTGCTGTAGTTAGAGCGGTTAATCGTTCTTTAGTGGTAGTTGATATGCCATTTGGTAGTTATCAAGGGAATTCAAAAGAAGCGCTTTCGTCTGCGATCCGAATAATGAAGGAATCTGGTGCTCATGCCGTTAAAATGGAGGGCGGTCGTGAGATCAGTGAATCAATTACCCGAATTTTAACTGCAGGTATCCCTGTAATGGGGCATTTGGGCCTTACACCTCAATCGATCTATAAATTCGGTACTTACGTCGTAAGAGCTAAAGAAGAGGAAGAGGCGAAAAGGTTAATTGAGGATGCCAAATTACTTGAAGAGATCGGTTGTTTTGCTATTGTCCTGGAAAAGATTCCAGCTGAATTAGCAGCAAAAGTTGCGAAGGAGGTTCAAATTCCAATTATAGGAATCGGTGCCGGAAATGGCGTTGATGGACAAGTTCTTGTGGTACACGACATGTTGGGGATCAATAATGAATTCAACCCAAGATTTTTGAGGAAGTACAATAATTTGTACGATCAAATGATGCAGTCTTTTAAGGAATATATCAAGGATGTTCGTTCCGGTGATTTCCCTAATGAGAAAGAACAATATTGATGAAAGATACACTTGAGATCCTGTATGAGGACAATCATGTGATCGCCGTTAATAAAAAAGCCTCTGATATTGTTCAGGGAGATAAAACGGGTGATGTAACCCTTCCAGATCGGATCAAGGAATATTTAAAAGAAAAATACCAGAAGCCGGGTAATGTGTTTTGTGGGGTTATTCATCGCCTTGATAGGCCAACAAGTGGTGTAGTCCTATTTGCCAGGACGAGTAAAGCACTTGAGAGATTGAATAAGCAATTCAGAGAGAAGGAGACGAACAAAGTCTATTGGGCTGTTACAGAGAATGAACCAACGTCTAAGACTGGAACTCTCATTAATTACCTCAAAAAGAATGAGGGTCAGAATAAGTCATACGTACATTCAACCGAAGTGCCTGGTTCTAAAAAGGCTGTTCTGAACTATAAATTAATTGCATCTTCAGATAATTATTTTCTACTCGAAATTCAATTAGAAACCGGTAGACATCACCAGATCAGAGCACAGCTTTCATCAATTGGTTGTCCGATCAAAGGGGATGTGAAATACGGGGCCAAAAGGCCAAATAAAGATCTTTCCATAAGTTTACATGCGAGGGAGCTATCCTTTATGCACCCAACTACCAAAGAGCAAATTTCAATTACAGCACCGGTTCCGGAGGATCCTTTATGGAAATACTTTGCTCAGGAGCTTAATTGTAACCAATGATACAGAATTGAAAAAGTGACTGTTATACTTTTGTATCGATGAAATTGGGAATACTGATAGCCAAAAACAAACTAACCTTGATCGGAAGTGTAATGGGTGCTCTTATAGGGTATTTTTATGCTACGATCTATGGATGTGAGGACGGATGTATGATCAGATCGAATCCTTTGATCATGACCGGATATGGGTTGTTGTTAGGAGGATTGTTCTTCAATATCATTGAAACAGAATTGAATAAAAGAAAGTCAAAAACAAAGTAGTATGGAAAACAGAGATTTTACAATTGTAGATGTTCGAACTAGAGCAGAGTACATGGGAGGACATGTAGCGGGGTCAGTTAACATTCCTCTTCAGGAAATCGTTGACAGAGCAGAAGAATTAAAGCAAATGAAACAACCGATCATATTCTGTTGTGCTAGTGGAAATAGAAGTGGACAAGCGACCATGTATTTTAAAGCACAAGGTATTAGCTGTGAAAATGGTGGTTCATGGTTGGATGTAAATTATAATCTGAATAAATAATGGGATTGTTAAGTAGTATTTTTGGAGGAACCAAGGTTGACTTCAAAGAAATGGTGAAGGATGGGGCTGTGATCCTGGATGTAAGGACGCCTGCAGAATACAATGGTGGACATATTAAAGGTTCGATCAATATTCCATTGCAGTCACTGGATAAAAATCTGGGAAAACTTAAAAAGGACAAGGCGATCATTACGTGCTGTGCATCAGGAATGAGAAGTGCTTCCGCGAAAAGCATTCTGAAATCGAAAGGATTTGAAGATGTACACAACGGTGGTGGTTGGGCCTCTTTGCAGTCTAAGATCAGATAAATAGAAAATGAAATAGTTAGAGCGGCGAAAGCCGCTTTTTTGTTTTGTAACCTTTCGATCGACTTTTTGAAACAATGCTATCTTTGCCGCGGAATGAAAAGAATTCTCCTTTTTTCGTGTTTGTTCGTATTGATTTTTTCTTGCTCAGATAATGGCTTGAGAAAAGGAAACGAGCCTGCAATTGAAGAAAAGGACAGTAATTCATTATTAATTGATCTCCCTCCGCTTGATAAATGGTATGTCAGGAAAAGTAGATCTTATTTCTTCAGATTTTACAGTCATGAGATTGCGAGAAATAAGTTTTCGGGCATGTTCTTAGTAGCAAAAAATGGACATGTTATGTTCGAAAGAACGACAGGATACTCGAATGTTAAAAAGAAAGAAAAGTTAACAGCAGAGACTCCAATTCACGTGGCGTCAATAAGTAAAGTGGCAACAACTCTTGCTGTTTTGAGGTTATGTGACCAAAATTTGATCGATCTGGATGCGGATGTCCGTAAATACTTACCTGAATTACCCTACGACGGCATAACAGTACGAATGCTTCTAAACCACCGAAGCGGAATTCAGTATTATGGTTATTTTACGTTCCGTACCTGGCATTTAGGTAGAACCATGACGAATAAGGATGTATTGGATCTCATCGTAAAGCATAAGTTTCGTTTGAATTTTCCTCCAGGAAAGAAATTTGATTATTGTAATACGAATTTTGCGCTGTTGGCATTGATTGCGGAAAGAGTGACCAATGAAAAATTTCCTGAAATAATGAAACGATTGATCTTCGAACCATTGAATATGGAACACAGTTTCATTATGCACATTGGAATTGATCCTGAAACGGTGGCTCAGTCCTATGACGAAAGGGGCAGGGTGGAACCATTCTCCTATTTGGATGCGATCTACGGAGACAAAAATATGTATACAACAGCTAGAGATCTTTTAAGGATGGATAGGGGTACATATATTACGGGGTTTATTTCTGATTCACTCAAGGAGCAGATGTACACAGGATATAGCCGGCAACGTCATAAGAAATCAAATTATGGACTTGGAATTCGGATCACTGAATATAAAGGCAAGGACACGTACTTTTTTCATACCGGATGGTGGCATGGGAACACAGGTTGCTATGCTTCGCTCAGATCAGACACTGCATGTGTTATCGCTATTTCGAACAGATATACGAAAGTAGTGTATCAAGTGCCAAGACTTGCAGGGTATTTTGGTAACTATCCTTATTCATTTACTTACGAATAAAAAAGGCGGTTATAAACCGCCTTTTGATTTGATCAAATGATCATTAATAAATGACTATTCTTTTCTGGGATATTCTACCTGATCCCTCTAGCGAAAGCATATAAGTACCTGCTTCAAGGAACTGAAGATTCATGTCGATTGACTCTCCCTGTATATACTTCAATGGACTATCGTATACGATTCTACCCGTTGCATCAAATACTTTTACAACAAGCTGATCCCCAGTGAAGTTAACAGCTGTAAGGGTAAATTGTCCATTGTTAGGGTTTGGAGTGATCTGATATTGAATATCAGTAATATCATCCAATCCAGCAGTATTGAGTACAGTGAAGGTGATCGTTGTGTCACATCCGTCAGCGTTGGTTATTGTAACCGAATAATCACCAGGGGTAAGACCTGAAATATCTTCTGTCGTTTCAGAGCTTGACCAAGAGAAGGTATAAGGAGCTGAGTTGCCAGCTAG
>SBFR01000127.1 GCA_006227105.1 Bacteroidota bacterium | reverse complement strand
GTGATTGTTGGACTTGGGTTTGCTGCGTTCTTGCAATAAGCGTTCTGAGGATAACTTAATGTTGGACCAGCAGGCAAAGTCCCTGAAATCGTTTTTGGACAACCGTTGGCGTCTTGAACCTGGAATGAATACGCTGCTCCTGGAGTTAAACCAGTTACAGCAATTGTACCGCCATTTGATGCAGTAGTATTCACAAATGATCCACCCGCAGGAGTAATAGATCCTGGGACAGCTGTAAATTGTGAACCATTAAGGGCTGGCAATCCTCCACTAATAGTGGCAGTTACACCAGAACACTGAGTTGTAGTTGTAACAGTGATATTAGGAAGATATTGAACCGCGACTGGAGTACCCATGTCGTAACACGGCAAAGATGTATTCACATAAGAATAAAGACTTTCCGTTAAATTATACATGGTTATTGGAACGAAATACACCGTATTGTTGGTAAATGTACCCGGAGGATATGCATTGATCCAGTATTGATCATTGATATCGTACATGTCAAAATCAGAATACATTCCAAGCAAGCATGGGTCGTTCCCAATCCAGTCATTTGGAGGAGTTGAACTTGGAGTTAATGCTATTGTAGGAGGACATGAATACACTAACCATGTTATTCCCGGCTCATATCCACCAGCATTTGGAGGATCCAAAGCTTCTTCCGGTGCTGTGTAATCACCATTTGCTGTGATGTCAATTTCATCACCAAAGCAAAGCACATAGTTTGTCGAGCTGGAACCCGTAATTCCGGCGGTGAAAGTTCCAATATCTGCCGAACATCCGCAAGACATTGGTGATGTAGAGCTAACAGAGTTTGTACAAGCAGGATCAGCTGTAAATGCTACCGTAACCGTCAAAGGGGATCCGTCAGAAATACAGTTCGTGATGTTGAAATTGTACGTTTGTCCGTTAACAAATGGGGGGTTGAATGTTTGCGTGTAAGACCCGGAACTATTCGTAACGGTTACAACAACAGAACCACTTCCTGGGTTATTTTGATAAACGAATGTACCGGTAACAGGGAAAGTGTTATCTGTTTGACAGGTACCAATATTGGCGGACATATTTGAGATGTAGCACGGCTGCGAAATGCAAGGTGCTGGGGAAGTATAGTTTTGGGATAAAGTACAGGTTGCATCTCCCGAGAATGTTGCGGTGACTGTGCAGGCTCCACCTGTAGGGTTTAAGTTCGATAAAGTATAGTTGGTCGGAGAAGTGAAGGGAGCATTAAATGTTTGACTTCCCCCACAGCTTGAAGTTACCGTTAACGTTCCCGTGGATGGTGGGCTGACAAAAGATATTGAACCCGTTAGGTTGTAGGTATTTGTAGCAGGGTTACAAGCTCCTGGAGTGGCGGTTAAGGCCGTCATATCACAGGGTGTAACCAAACCACAATCTGCAACACCGCTACCACCTGTCTGGTTAAAAGTTATGTATCCGGCACCACCATCAAAATTGGTTATGATGATGATATAGAACATATTGAGCTGAGCGTTGGCAATGGAAACCGTTTCTGTTGGCGCCGTTGAGTAACTACAACCAATTGGCGCAGAAGATCCATTTGTAATTGAATTACAGCCGGTAGCAACTGATGTAAAAGGACCCCATAATGCGTAATCAACGTCTAGGTTAGCGGCACCACCCTGGGTTGTAGATTGTGTAATTGTAAAAGTCATTGGTCCGGCAACATCGATCTGCATGTAGAACCAAACCGGGTTTGGCTCTGATCCAAGACAGCCGTAATTAGGCCCTGTAGGGGCCGAAGTATTTGTTGAATTCGGAAATGCATAGGTGTTCTGCGTACAGAATGGATCTGCGTCAGTACACGGAATAGTGGGCCCCCCACCACCGCCTGATGCCATTGCCATCTGAGAAACGCTGAAAACAAGTAGTAAGAAGTATAGTAGCTTTTTCATATCGACTAGTGAGACTGATGTTATTGTCTGGGTTGAATTTCTATAATATAGTTTTGTCCATCTACACGGTAGTATACCGCACTTTCGGCATAGAATTTCATGTGATATTTCAGTGGGTTGAATGATGCAGGATCAAAACTTTCAGTGGAGTAATCCAGATTAGGATTACATTTATTTTTATGCCCGACCTCTGATAAAAGTGGACACTCCGGGTATTCTCCCAAAGCTACTTCATGAATTAGAATTCGCCCTAAAACTTCAGAAGCGCGATCAATTTGTTCCTGATTTTGATAAATTGGACATTCAAGATAGATTTCTTGAACAAATGATTCAGCATTCACCGGATCAATAGTTATCTGTGCTTTCGTGGAGAAAGTAAAAGAAAGCAGAAACACAAATAGGGCACTGCTTCTTATTAACCGACTGTCAATCATAGTAATTAGGTAGTTGTGATTACGAAAATATAAATTATAGTTTATAATTCTAATTTCTGACTATAGAACGATATTTTGAAGCAAAGGTTGCCAATTGATTCTCAAATTCATTTTCTTTACCCTGAATATGGATAATACTTTGAAAAATATTTTTGTTTCTAGCGGCTTGAGTATTGTAAGTGGATTTCTGCTTTATTTATCCTGGCCGGTGAATTCATTTGCTCCATTATTATTCATTAGTTTGGTTCCTCTTTTTTTTGCTCTTGAAAGAGTCATCACAAATAAATGGAGTGGGGTACACGCATTTGTACTATTCTTTTTGGCTCATTTTGTTTGGTCGATGGGATCAATGAGATGGCTGCATCTTTCATCTCCTAAAACATACTGGATTGCCATTTTTGTAGATGCATTTGTATTTGCACTTTGTTTGTTTCCATTCAGCTTTGTTCGAAAGAGGATAGGTGGCAATGTCGCGATGTGGTTTTTGGTCTTTGCATGGATCACCAATGAATTGATCAATCAAAGTTGGGTACTTGGAGCTCCATACCTTGCTTTGGGAAATGGATTTGGAATGTATCCTTCGCTCATTCAATTTTATGAGTTTCTTGGCGTTGAAGGCGGAAGCTTGCTAATTCTGATTGTCAACGTTGGTATATATTTTACGTTGAGAGATGCGTTAGTCAAAAAGAGTAGTAAGAAATGGTTGCTTGTTTTGGTTGGGATCTTACCTTTTGCCATTTCCCCTTTGATAAGATCAAGTATTGAAGGAAATAAACAAAAGATAGCTGTCTTGCATTCTTCAAGAGAGACCTATAAAGAAGAATATCATCAGCATCCAGAGAGGATCATTCATGAGTTGTGGGGTTTGTCTTCGTCCGGGCTGAAAAACTCTGAACTGATGGTTTGGCCGGAGACAATAGTTTCCAATTTAGGATGGCTTACCAACGTTTCAGGAGATAAGGCATATTCCACTCTTATGGATACATTGCGTGCTTATCCTTCCTTGACTTTGTGTACTGGTGGGTTTGGATTTTCAGTAAATCCAGATGGAGCCAATGATCCATATTCTGTATTTGTGAAAGACAGAAAATTCTATTATCAAGCCCATAATATTGCACTCTCGATCAACGGTAATGGCCTGTATGAAGTGAGAAGTAAAGATATCTTCATTCCTTTTCAGGAGCGAATACCCTTTTTAGGAACTTTTCCATTCATGAAAGATTTTGCGGATGTGGTAGGTTCGAATACGATGATTTCATTTTATCCGAAAAGTGAAGATGTGCACAAAACGGTAAGTGGAGATTCTTATACACCTGTGTTGTGTTATGAGAGTATTTTTCCTCTGAGAATGGCTTCTCATTCTAAGGAAAGTGAATTTATTGTAGTACTTGCCAATGAATTCTGGAACAAAGACATGGACGGTTCAAATCAATATTTAATGGCGAATGTCGCGATGTGTATTCAAAGTAAAACGTGGATGGTGAGAAGTTCGAATCATGGAATATCTGCTTTTATTGATGATTGTGGAAACCTTATTCAATCTAGAAAAGGATCGGATGAAGGTTTGCTTACCGGTGAGGTTGTATTGAAATCTGAAGAGACAGTTTATGAATTGATCGCAGGATATTGCTATTATTTATCCGTAGCAGGTTCGATATTGATTCTACTCAGAGCGCTAATTGGAAAAAGAGACAAATAAAAAAGCCCGGATGAACCGGGCTTTTTCTTTCTCTTATCTAATCAAGTTGACATGACCGACCGCTTGTCGTCGTTCATCCCATCGAGTGACTTTGAATTCAATTTTCCAGGTGTATACTCCATCCTGAC
>SBFR01000227.1 GCA_006227105.1 Bacteroidota bacterium | reverse complement strand
GACTGGTTCGGGTTGGCCATTGATCCCATTGTGATCGGAACATCGAAAAGGAATGAGCAACATATCCAAAACTATGGTGATCTTATAAAGAGTTCCGGATGGTCCGCTGGCCTTAATGAACCATGTAATCTTGCAATGCTCTGTGGTTTTTTACATCGATTAAGGAATCATTCGGATAAGAAAAGCTGGATCTCGGGCATGATCACAAGCAAACAACCTTTCAGGATGATCAATGACTCAACTGGTATTAGAATTCCACTCTTGAATACCTATTCAACCTTTTATGCTGACAGTTCATTGTATAGAAATTATGTACTAAAAGGTAAGATCGTATTTCCCAATCAACGAAAGGGAGGGGTGAATTACGTTTTAAGGGGAATAGGACTTGTAAAGCAGTGCAGAAACTATGACCTGGCTTGTCAATTCCTTCAGTATTTATTCAGAGACGATCAAAATCAACGCATCAATAACTGGTGGAACACTTTTCCAGTCACCTATGGTTCGAGGAGGTCTTACAGCTACCAGCAATACCGATTCAAGCGATATCCGGCCAGCATGGAATCCCTTTCCAGTTACCTGGGGGATTCACGAAAGCTGTACGGTTCTTATTTTTCAAAGAAAAAGGCAAATCTATAAGCCGGGTTCTGTATCCCTAAGGATGCTTATCATTTATCTAGCACTGTCGTCACCAACAGCGTCCATCGACCTACCCTCCGAGTAAGGCGAGTAACCCTCAAACCCCGGTATATTTGGTCTTTCAGCCCGTAAGGTTTACCTTGCCTTTGACATCGCTGCCAAAGCGGTAGGCTCTTACCCCACCTTTTCACCTTTTCCCCAGAGAAGACGAACTTCTCAGGGTAGTTTTCCTTTCTGTGGCACTTTCTGTTCCTGATAGGTTTCTCCATCAAGACCTTCCCGTTAGGAAGTACGGTACTCTATGCTGCCCGGACTTTCCTCTCCTCTTTTCAGAGCAGCGATAAGCCGATTTGCCTTGTGCAAAGGTACGGAATGAATATCACTCCTTAATAAAAAGCTTTGTGTTCTTGTTAGATCCGCTATATAGAGTGATAAAGTAAGAACCTTGAGATAGGTCTACAACATCTATCCATTGAGAATACTGACCTGTTGAGATCAATTTACCTGATGCATCCCTAATATCGTATTGATCCCATAATCCATTAGCAAGGATAAACAACATATCTGCAGTAGGATTCGGATAAACAACCATCTTAAGATCATTTTCAAGAATTCCGGCATCCATTCCACGATAGATATCTCGGTATTCTATTGCCGTTACTGTTTCATTTCCTCCAAATTCAGAGGTAGAGATTCTCAAAAGAGGTTCTTTCTGTCCATTAGTCCACCATTCGTATTCATGAACAGCCGGAACTGGAATTGGTATCCATGTTCCAAATCCATTAAAATCAATATACAACGAATCCGTTTCAAGTATTAAATGGTGAATTCTGAGCGCATTAAAAGTTCCTAATGGTGTAGTAATAATCCCATACCCATCAACCTCTGCCGCTCTCGAACGATGCTGTATCCATTGTGCATTTTGGATAGGATTCAAATCCAGATTGGTATATCCTCTGGAAAAATAATTCTGGTTATAAGTCAGCGGAAGTTCATACCTTACTTCGATCGTATCTGATTTCACAGGGATATTGGTCCCTCCTGTCGTCAGAATATTTCCTATACTGGTTACACCTATTGAGCTCACTCTGCTAACTTGATCAAACGCCTCAATTGGCAGTCCAAGTAATTGAGCGATCTGATCCAATGGTATGGAAGATGAGTTAATAAAATAGGAACCCTGATAGGAAGGTGATGCAAATGGTCCAAATAGAAATAATGCAAGAGTACCTGCTTCAGTCATTGGAGTAAAATCCTTTAGTACTTGTGAAGTGGCCACCAAAGAAGAATAATCCCAGGTTTGATTAGGACCTGTCGTAGCAAAATCTATCGCGGGATCATTCGTTTGACTCATCCTGACAGTGTCACCACCGTTCGCAAAATCCGTAGAAGTCAGTGAAATTTGAGCATTAGTTTTCAACGTAATAAAAAGCAGCCCAATAAAAGTAAGTGTTCTCATTTGATCAGTTAGGTGTGGCAAAGGTACAACCTTAATCTTTTATTTCCACCCCAAACTGAGTAATGAAATTTAAAGGAATCTCACTTCCATTTGAAGGATCGGTAACAAAACAATTTACCGAGGCATTGCACTTGAAGACCTGATTCCCAGAGCTATTCAAGCCAAAATATGTAATATCTGTGACAGTGATCGTAGCATTGGAATTATCAGCCTCTGCTGTACTGTACGTTATCCCATTCTTTTTGTATTTGATCATCACGGAATAATCCCAAAACACCTCATTGATGATCTCATTTTCAAAAATGCTAAAGTCTTCAATGAATTTGCCTGACAAGCTGCCATCTACTAAGATTGACCTTGTTCTAACCACCCCATTTGTAAAAGTCACGATAGAAGTGATTTTATAAGATTTAAGCCCAATTTCACCAATATCCAACATTTCGTTCTCGCAATATGGAACATCATCAATCAGCCATTCAACAGAACTAACCGGGACGGTAGCTTCGTCAATCCAAACCTTAAGATTTCCCGTCTGATTCAAATAATGAGTCAATTTATAACTGGCATTCAAATGATAACCGGCGATCATTTCATTGCATAAGGTAGATTGCATCCCATCATAAAAGATCACCTCCGCACAAATGTTATATTTCCCAGGATAAATGATCTCAACATCATCAATTCCAGCAAAAACACCATTCACATACCATTTGATCTGGTCGATCATCATGGCATTCGGCAATAATTCTTTGGAAAGCATTAACAGTGGAGCAGAAGGGATTCTCGCAAATTGAAGTGATCCCGTAAAGTTATTTAGATCGGATAAAGAAGCTAAATCTATATTTCCTTCATGGATACCAAACTCGATGCTTTCATTGTTATGCCCCAAAATACCGGAATACAATTTCACTCCATTTTCAACTCGCGTTAAGGTTTGCATAGTGGCATTATCCTCTCCTGCCACTATTTCGAAGCTATTCCCGTTCAAACTCCCATTTGCAGTAAATACAGGCGTCTGTTCCGGAATTGGATCTTCAATAGTTTCTTTTTTACATGAAGAAAATCCGACTATTAACAACAAGAAAAATATTGTTTTAAAACCTTTCACAATTACCAATTTAAAATGTGTTTTAATGAAACCGTTCCAGAAACAGGGAATGAATTTCTATCGCCTTTGATCCTGATTGACTGTACTTGTTCATTTAACTGAACATTCAATGACGTTCCAATCTCCCAGTTTGGACTTAAGTTGTAGGAATAGCTAATCCCTGTCTGAATCCATACCGGTGCAAATAAAAATGCACTTACATAACCCTCTGAACTCGATTCCACAACTCCGTCCACGAGCAGGGATTTCTCGATCTTGCAGCTTAAAGGAACGTTTAATTGAGCATTTATCCCAGCGTGATGTCGTCCAAAAGTATAATCCAATCTGGCTGGGATCGAAAGAGCCGTTATCCGATTGAAGTCATATTTTCTCTCAACTATGTTCGAGGAATATCCATATACTTTAGTTCGTTCCTTAATCAGAACATTATCCATAAAGTAATTGGTCATTCCAGCACCAATTGAAACTCCAAATTTTCCCATTCCGAATGAATAACCAGCTTGGATCGAAGTCGTTTTCATAAAGTTGCTACCTCCCTCAGTATACATCATAGGCGACTCTGCCATACCGGCATTCAACTCAACAAAAAAGTGTCCTTTCTTCAATGGTTCCAAAGAATAATTTCGATACTCAAATTCAGCTTGATCATGCGAGAATTCCTTTAGATCAAGTTTTTTCAAATCTGAATCTCTTTCTTCCTTGACCACGATCATTTCTTGATCAAAGGCAATCGATGAATTTGAAATTTCAGTAATATTCAATACAGTTATGCCTCTATTTTCAATCAACTTCGACTCAGCCTTTTGTTGATTGGCCTTTGCCATTACCACTCCATCATTAACTGTTACTTCGTCAAACTCGCTGCTTGTAATCTGAGATCTATTTATCTTCGAATTCTCACCTTTTTCTATTTCAGTAATGACCGTCCCCTTGTGATTAGATTCTTCTTGTGCATTCAAAGATTCAACGTGCACATTTTTGATCTGCGCAGGAACCATCAATAACAATACGGCTACTAATCCTCCTAGGAAGAATAACCCATTGCTTTTGCGTTGAACCGGTAGCTCTTTTTCAATCTCATTCCAGAATTCATCCTTGAATTCAACTGAGCTATGATCTGCCGCATCCGAAAAAAGTCTATCTATATCCTCATCCGTCCAACTCATATCACCAATCTTCTTGTTGTTCTTATTTCTATTTGTTCCAGTTTCTCTCTCAAAATCTTTCTTGCCGTAGAAAGGTGCCATTTAGAGGTACCTTCTGACATATTCAGCATGTCTCCTATTTCTTTGTGGTTGTAACCATCAATGACATAGAGATTGAACACTTTTGCACTGACTTCCGGCAATTCATTCACCAGTTTCATGATGTTTTCAAATCCTATATTGGATTCAGCATCATTATTCACATTATCGGCTTCAAGATCTAATTCCCTCTCGGTTTCCTTTCCGCTAACTCTTGATTGATAATTACGTTTTTTTCTGTATTCATCGATCAAGGTATTCACCATGATTCTTTTTGACCATGCGACAAAATTCAGATTCTCGTCGGTTCCTTCAAGATTTTTCAAAATCTTCATGAATCCAATATTCAAAGAGGCTCTTGCATCTTCCTCATTGTTATGATAACGGCAACAGACTGGCATGAACATTTTAAAGCAATGTTCATATAAGACCTTGATCGCTTTGCGATCATCACGAACACAGGCTTGTAACAAATCTGTGGTGATATTTATGGTCTTATGCAATTGTCTTATGTTGAGGTTATTATGCAATATACCACTCTTTTTCCAAATCCTTCATTTCCAAGGAAACTGATTATGAATGTCTTTATATTTGTATAACGCACAAATACAAATAAACGTTGGCTGAACAATCAACAATTTTTCTGCATCTGATCAGGCATGCTAAAACGGAGGTCAATTCTGAATCAGGAAAAGACTTTGACCGATGCCTGCACCCTAAAGGTGTGGTACAGGCGAACGTTTTGGGAAATTACTTAGCATTGAAGAATAGTGATCTTTCAAAATGTTTTGTTTCCTCTGCCAAAAGAACGAAGCAGACCGCTGAGATCCTTAATAATATAACTAACCTGGGAAAAATCTATTTTAAGGACGACCTCTATTTATGCGGACATGAAAAGTTTCTGGAAATCTTGTGGGAGGAAAAATCAAATCAGGACTTGCTGTTTATAGGACACAACGATGGCATTTCTGAAATCGTTTCCTACTTTATTGACGACCATTTCATGATGAGAACTTGCCAATACGTCTGCCTTGCCTTTAGTTTGGATTCCTGGGATCAGGTTTGCAGAGGTGCAGCAATTATTTCGGATGATTTTCGTCCGAATGTGGTTGATCCGGACCATCTTGTCTTTTAAAATGATAGATCACTTTTACTTGATCCTGATCCTTTTGTTCTTTTAAACGCTCCTCTTCTTCTCTCGCTCTTCTTACTTTCTCCAGCCAGATCCCTTCCAGATCAGGAGGTTCAATGCCCATTTCTTTTTCGATTTCAAACTGATACTTTGGTCGCTGAGGACCTTCCTTTCTATAAAAAACCGCGAGGATCAATCCAACAACCAATCCCATGAAGTGTCCCTCCCATGATACACTTTGTTGCATTGGAAAAATTCCCCATATCAAACTACCATAAACAAAGACAACGAACAAAGAGATTCCCTGCAGTGGCAAATATTTCCTCAATACTCCTGAAGCAAACAGAAAACCAGCCAAAGCATAAATCACCCCACTCATTCCTATGTGGTAAGCACCTTTATTCTCTGCATAGATCCAAACCAGAAAGCCAGTCATTAACCAGCTGATCACAAAGACGCGGAGAGCAATACTTCTATAAAAATAGATGAGCGCGGCTAAAAGAATAAAAATGGGGACTGAATTATTGAAAATATGTTGAATCTCCCGATCAGAATGGATCAAAGGCATCAATACAATCCCCTTCAATCCTTCCAATGTTCTCGGCAATACTCCTAATTTGTGAAATGGGAATAAGAAAAGATGTTCTGCCCAAAAGACAAGCCACATCACAATTAACAGTAATGTTGGATATACTATTGCCTCAACGGGCGAACCAAAAGGTAATCTGGTCTTACGCATGGGGGCTTGAAGTCAAAATCCATGCCCTCAGAAAAAGACTGACAACTTGTCTTATTTCTTTGATTTCTTTAGATGAAGCGTACGTTTGGGCATCTCATTCGTTTTGAGCACCAACCTTTCATCATCCAATTGCACGATCATGTAACTTTCCGGAATTTCGATATCAAAATACACAGAATCCTGCATTCCATTCATTCGATATTCTCCTTTGCTTACAGTCATTTTATCCAGAAAATTCGGCGCATGAAGCTCCAATTTTTGCTCCTCAGTGAATACAAAAAAAGTTCTGCCTTTGATCCTTTCAAATTCGCTAGACATTCTTTGCTCTATGATCCCTTTTACCTCATCCGGAACTCCTTTAAAATGTTCAGAATAATCGATCTCCTCCAGCATCCACTTACCAACCAATGCATCTGAACGATCAGAGCACGAAAACAATAACAACGCGAAAAGGACAAACAGTATGTGCTTCATAAAATAGATTTGGACAAATATAGAGACTACATTGATAATCTTTACTTTTACAGTATGAATGAGATCAAAAATAAGGTTAAAGAGAGTGGATTGATCCAACTTGACCTTGCTGACGTAAAACCAAAGGTCGAGATCGTTGGGATCGATATTTCATCAGTACTATGGCAGGGATTGATCCTTAAGGAAAAGGAATTTAGGACCTGGGTAAAGGAGCACGATTGGAACACTTATCATGGGAAAGCGGTTTTCGTTTACTGTTCCGCTGACGCGATCATACCTACATGGGCATATATGCTAATTGCCTCAAATCTAAGCGGCATTGCGCAGGAATGGATCATTGGTTCGAAAGAGGAACTGATAAAACGTTTGATCGTCAGTAACGTCAAAAAAATCGACACTTCTTCCATGAAAGACGGTCGAGTAATCATTAAAGGTTGTTCGGATATTCCTTACCCAGATTTCGCAATGGTCGAACTTATGAAATGTATTCAGCCGTTAGTGAAGAGTATCATGTATGGCGAGCCATGTTCTACGGTTCCTGTATTCAAGCGAAAGTGATCGCCTGAAAAGCAAATCCCCTTTCTTTGAGGTCTTTGATCAGTGCCGGAAGTAATTGCCTGATTCTATCTTCTACTTTTGCATTATCATGAAGTACCAGGATATCTCCATTCTTTATGGTCTTTGCGTTTTCAAGGATCTCTTCAACACTAACTGATCGATCATAATCATACGATAACCAGCTCCACATAATGATACGATACTTTTTGGATAGCTTCCTGCTTTGATTCCAGGTCGCTCTGCCGTATGGTGGGCGAAAAAGATCCGACTGAACCAGGTTTGCACATTCTTCTATCGAATCAAAATACTTCTTGTTGGATACTTCGGTTCCCTTTTCATGGTGCATCGTGTGATTTCCCACAGCATGTCCTTCCGATAAGACTGTTTGATAAAGGTCGGGGTACAAACGAACATTTTCTCCGACGCAAAAGAAGGTGGCCTTTATTTCTTCCTCCTTAAGAGTATCCAGTACGTAAGGAGTTATTTTTGGATCAGGTCCATCATCGAAGGTTAAATAGACAACCTTTTCAGAAGTAGAAAAACCCCAGGTTCTCAATGGAAACATCCATCTGAAAACTACTGGGGTTTTAAAGATCTTCATTTTATTATTTGATCACCGAGTCCGGAATTGCCATCTGTTGCATCAACTGTTGCATTTCCAGTTCTGACGGAGCTCCTCCTGGCTCTGGACCTTTAGAGGCAACCTCTAAATACCCATAATGAGCACCCATAGCTTCGAACTGATCCTGCAGCTGGAACAACATTGAGGCATATCTTCCTGCTTTCGTTCCTCTTCTTACAGCTTCTCCATTGTCCTTGGCCTTTTCCTCCAACGCTTTATAGATCGCCGGCATTGTTTTGTTGTACATGCGATCAATTGTCGACTGAAGTCTAGAAGCAAACTCTCCTTTTGGATTACCTACTTCTTCATCAGCTGCTACAACAAGCATTTTGAAGTATGAATCCATCGCTGCGAACAGATCTCCCTGGTTCTCCGGATTACCGGCAAAATAAGCGTCTGATTTCTCAAAGAAGTTGAATACCGTCTCAAGTTGTCTTGCGACTTCCATACCTAGTTCTTCAGCTGCTTTTTTATCTCCTGCACGATACAGCATGCCAACATAATCGTGAAGAATCCCATCCTGATGAGCAGAGATCTCAACTCCTGTCGCTCTGTATTTGTCTCTGCTTAAGCTCGGCTCACCATAGTCGATAACAATCGTAGCTGGCATTACTTCCAAGGATCTCTTTAAAAGATCAGCTGCTTTTTTACGATTCGTTTTTATACGGTCTGGTGCTCCTACCATTGATTTCTCAATTTCAGCAACTCGATCCATTTGACCTGCATTTTTGAGGATCTCAATGTTTCTTTCAGCATTTGCCATCGCCTCTACCTCCTCATCTGCTTTGTTCAGGTAATAATCTGCCAGAGAGGCGAAGTGAAGTCTGTATTGAGATGTATGACGTCTTGTATAATAATCAGAAAGAACATCCGGATTATTCATTGCTCCATATGAGTATACTTCCATGAGGTTCTTATACATTTTATCAGCGCTGAATCGACTTCTTACATCGTTCAAAGGCGATAATTCGAATGCCATACCATTTTGTTTGATGTACCCCTTGTAATACAAGGCCAATGATACATCTGACCCACCCGGAGATGAGAAGAATATACCCCTCTTCCAGTCGTTGTTTGCAAGGATATCAAGCATCATTACCTGCTCTCTGGTAATCGCTCTTACATCTCTGAAATTGAAGTCGAATCTCAATTCACTCAAACAATCCTTTTTCTGATCTTCAGAAATGATTCCTGATTTAACAGCATTGTCTTTATCCACTTTCAGAATGAAACCTGTACTAGGGAATACTCTGACTTTTCTTCGAGCATCGTAATTCAACAAGTTCTTGTCGTCGCGAACGAACTCCATTGCATCATCAAGGTCTGTATAATCCCAGTTCGTCTCCATATCCATTAACGATTGCTGAAGTCTTTGTCCCTGGTTCCCTGGTAAAGTTACTAGACCGCTTTGTAAACCGCTTAGTATTTCAAATCCGTTTCGATACTTCGAGTAGATCGATTCGACAAGATTCGCTCCTACTCCTGTTGAAAGTTCGATCTTGATCTCCTCAAGACGTCCGATCACATTTGGCTGAGGAGAAGAAATACCGTTTAGTACCTCCCCAATTTGAGCACTGAAATTGTTGACAGCTGTCGTAGCAGTAGCTCTATTGTTCTTGACTCTAAGCTCGATCACTTTTTTGATCATTTCATCACTTGCATTCAAGTAGAACAATTCAAACATGTTTGTAAAGAGTACCTGGTCCGTATTCCCTGCATACATCATGATCTGATCTTCCTTGAATTTGATCGGCAGTGGGTCTGAGTCATAAGCACGCATCATCATTTGTTCGGTATACCAGTCCGTCTGCATTAACGATAGGTTACATACTCTAACATCTGTGCGTTCTCCTTCCACTTCTTGAAGATACCAAAGCGGGAAAGTATCATTATCTCCATTCGTAAAGATGATACCATTCTGAGTACAAGATTCAAGATAGTTGAATGCTAGATCTCTTGCAGAAGTCTTCAAGCTTCTGTCGTGATCATCCCATCCCTGCATTCCCATGATCACAGGAACAAAGAGTCCCAGCAAGGTGGCCACTACAGCTCCCTGAACTTCTCCTTTTAGAACTTTTCGCAATCCCATCATCAAGCCAATTGCTCCTATACCGATCGCACTTATGATCAACCATGACATCGTGTTTGGCATTGAAACTTCACTGCTCATATCAATAATTAAGGCAAGCAGTAAGCCACCTCCAGCAGTAAACAAAAGTTTCTGAAGATCTTTCTTTACCCAGGATGTAAATGCTTCGTACAACGCATAGACCCCTATTCCTATCCAGAAGGCAAAGAAATAGAATGAAGCTGCATAAGCATAATCTCTTTCGCGCGGCTCCATTGGTTTTTGATTCAGATATACGACAATCGCGATACCCGTAAACATGAAGGCCAAGAATACAATAAATGCATCTTTCGGTGCCGCATAAAAATGGAAGAACAATCCTATCAAAGCGATGATCAGTGGCAAGAAGAAAAACTTGTTATTCGTTGGATTCTCTCCTGTATAATAAGGAGCATCTGCTCCCTGAGCACCAAGTCTTGCCTCATCAACCATACTGAATCCTGACAGCCAGTTTCCACGCATGTCATCACCATGTCCCTGAATATCATTTTGTCTACCAGCAAAGTTCCACATGAAGTATCTCCAGTACATGAAATTAACCTGATATCTGAAGAAGTAAGTTAAGTTTTCTCCAAAGGTTGGTAATCGCTTCCCATCCTTCCCTTTTTCAGTCATTGTGCCATCATTCGCATCATAGCCTGACCATTTCTGGTATCCATCGATACGTGCTGCTTCCATTCCCCAGTACATTCTTGGGAAGAATGTATTTTGAGCATACGTTGGCACACTGTTTTCGCGCTCTCCAGCATTGGATTCAAAGTATTTTTCACTTACTTCTCCTCCGTTCTCCTTAGCAAATGCATTCGCATCAGATTCTTTTCTGAATGCTTTCAGGACTTTATCTCCCTTTTCAACAACGAATCGACGCAGATAAAAAGGTGAACGACTGTCGTATGCAGAAGGATCATTTTCCTGCGAGTTCCAGTGTGGCCCGTACAATAACGGCGCAGATCCATATTGCTCACGCTTTAAGTAGGCATGAAGCGTTACAAGGTTTTCAGGATCATTCTCGTCCAAAGGTGTATTTGCATTAGAACGGATAACGATCACAGCGAATGAACCATAACCGATCATTAACAGGATCAATCCCATTGT
>SBFR01000173.1 GCA_006227105.1 Bacteroidota bacterium | reverse complement strand
ATGAAACTATAGATTGAGTATGAATCTTAATTTTTTACTAGTTAAGATTCCAATATATTAGACCAATTTAATGAAGGCTGAATTTCTTTTATTTAATTTTAGACAATGGCAAAGATCTTAATCATAGATGATGAAGAAGATATCAGAACCCTTTTGGAATATAATCTCAAAAAGGAAGGGTTTGAGGTATTGACAGCTGAAAACGGGGAACAAGGGATTGAAGTAGCAAAAACCTTTGTACCCGATTTAATCGTCCTGGATGTCATGATGCCTGGTATGGATGGCATAGAAGTCTGTGAAGCAATTCGATCATTGCCTAAAATTGCACATGTTCTTATTTGCTTTTTAACAGCAAGAAGTGAGGATTATTCACAAATAGCGGGACTTGAAGCCGGTGCAGATGATTATGTTTCAAAACCTATTAAACCCAAAGTACTCATCAGCAGATTAAACGCTCTTCTTCGAAGAACCTCAATAAACAAAACTGATGAGCCAATGAACGATCAACTGGTTATCAATCGTGATCGATACCATGTTGTCTTTAAGGGAGAAACACTTCATTTACCTAAAAAGGAATTTGAATTACTGGCACTTTTGCATTCGAGGCCTTATCATGTTTTTGAACGAGAAATCATCCTTGAAAATGTTTGGGGAGATGGAGTTGTCGTCGGTGACCGAACCATCGATGTTCATATTCGAAAACTTCGTGAAAAAATCGGGGAAAATTCAATCAAAACAGTAAAAGGAATTGGTTATTCTTACATCCCGGAATAAATCCTGCACCTAATGTTAAGTAATTGTTATCCCATATTAATGTAATATTAATACGGTCTTAAACACTGAATCAGACCTTGTCCTTTCCTTTGCAGCGTAAAACGAATTTATCTATGAAAATCGTATTTTTCGCAGCATTACTTTTATCGCCAACGTTGATCTTTGCACAAGGTACGATCAGTGGGCAAGTTACAGATGCAAAATCTAAAGAGACCATTCCGGGAGCCAAAATTATGGTTGAAGGTCAACAAAAAGGCGCCTTTTCGGATCTTGACGGTAATTATCTCATTAAAGAACTGACACCTGGAACCTACTCTTTATCCTTTAAATATGATACCTATAAGGTTCAAGTGGTCAATGATATCGTCGTAAACGACGGAGAAAACACAGTCATTAATGTTTCTCTGGTTTCTGATGTTCTTGAGATAGGACCAATTGAAGTTTCTCACACTGTTGACAAGCAATCCAATAGTGAATTGATCAGAATGCAAAGAAATGGTGCAAGTGTAATGGATGGAATTACGGCTGAGACCATCCAAAAAACACCAGATAACAAAGCAAGTGACGTTTTAAAAAGAATCAGTGGCGCAAGTGTTCAAGACAACAAATTCGTTGTTATTCGAGGACTAAGTGATCGTTATAATTTTGGATTGCTTAATGGAGCATCATTACCTAGTACTGAAAGTGATCGAAAAGCTTTTTCATTTGATCTCTTCCCTTCAAATATGCTAGACAATTTAGTTGTCTACAAGACTGCTACACCTGATCTGCCAGGAGAATTCGCCGGAGGAGTTATTGACATTAATACAAAAGAACCAAAAGCGGAAAATTTTCAGGAAATACAACTATCTGGCGGATATAACGCCATTACTACGTTTAAAGATTTTGCACGATCAGAAGGAAGCAGTACTGACTTTCTTGGACTTGGCGCTGGTGCTAGATCACTACCTGGCGATCTACCTTCAACCATTGATTTCCCTAGCTCCAAAGCTGATAAAGCAGAGCTTGCAAAATTGATGAATTTCAATTGGGCAGCACAACACGGAATTGCGATGCCAAATACCTCTCTTCAATATGTAATAGGTAGAAATTACACGATCAAGGAGAAAAAACTTGGATTCGTATTCGCCTATAACTATAACAACAATGCTCAATACAACCAGCAGATCAGAAGAGATTATGAAGAACAAGCCGGAGGGACAATTCTGAAAATGGAACTGGATGACTCTGTCTTCACTAAAAGCGTTGTTAATAGTGGTATGCTAAACTTACAGTACAAGTGGAACAGTAAGAACAAAATCTCTTTAAAGAATCTTTATTCGATTAATTCTGAAGATAAAGTTAACATCAGACATGGGGTAAGAGAGCTGGACAATGATCCGCATCAATATGAACGTTCAACAAACTTTATGTATACTCAGAATAATCTATTGACAAGTCAACTCGTTGGTAATCATGAATTCGACAAGTCAAAATTAAACTGGACAGCAGGATTTAGTGACATAACCAGAGAAATTCCAAACCAGCGACGAGTTGTTTACCGTAAATATGCAATGAGTGAGGATGATCCAAATGAGTCTTTTGTTGCTATCATTCAGAACAATGGTACAATTCCAACTGCAGCAGGAAACATGTTCTGGTCTACATCAAATGAAAAGATCGGGAGTTTGAAATATGATTATTCTTACAAATTCGGAGAAGAAAAAGACACAAATCGTGTTGAGTTAAAATTTGGAGGAATGAATCAATTGAGAAACAGAGATTTCGCTGCAAGAAACTTTGGATTCTCTCAATATAAACCGACTGGAAGCAATTTTGATAGCCAATTATTACTATTGCCTGAAGATGAGATCTTTGCTCCTGAAAATCTTGGACTTTTGGATTCTGGTTTAGGAGGATTTAAATTGGAAGAGGCTTCAAAAGTAGACGATAGTTACCAAGCTAGTTCAATGTTAAATGCAGGGTTCGTAATGGCAGATGCTACTGTTCTCAAGAAACTTAGAATGATTGGAGGATTGAGATTTGAATCATACAGACAGGAATTCAATTATACAGAATTCGGTTCGAACGTTGCTCGCAGTCTTGATACAACAGTGAATGATCTATTGCCTTCTTTAAACTTGGTATATGCACTTAGTAAAAAGGTGAACCTTAGAGCAAGCTATTACAGAACGCTGTCAAGACCTGAATTCAGAGAATTAGCGCCATTTGCATTCTATAACTTTGTGATGGATAACATCCTAAGCGGTAATCCTAATTTGCAGCGTGCCACGATTGACAATTTCGATCTTCGCTACGAATATTATCCAGGTGAGGGACAAATCTTAAGTGTATCAGGATTCTACAAGAACTTTACAAATCCGATCGAATTGATCAATAGAACAGGTACATCAGGTGCTCCTGAATTGTATTACACAAATGTACCATCTGTAACAAATGTTGGTGCTGAATTAGAGTACCGTGTGAAAATGGATTTTGTTTCGAAGCAAGAAAACCACCCATTCTGGAGTAACTTGACACTTTACACAAACCTTTCATACATCAACTCACAAGTTGATCTGACGGATTTCCCAGGATCTGACCCTCGTCCTTTGCAAGGTCAATCTCCATACATTATCAATGGTGGTGCTTATTATACTTCTCCTGATACAACATGGAACATTAGTGCATCTTTCAACAGAGTTGGACAACGTATTTACATCGTAGGTAACGTTCAAGAACCAAACGTGTGGGAAAATGGTCGAAACGTACTTGATTTTCAGGTTGCGAAAAAAGTGGGAGACCACTGGCAGTTCAAATTGAATATTAAAGATCTACTTGCACAAGACTTAATTTTCTTCCAGGATTTGAATGGAAATGGAAAATTCGACAACAAGAAGAACAAGAACATCTTTGAAAGTGAGGATACGACGACAAACAATAAATACGAAGCTGGACCTGACAACGTATGGCAAGAAGTCACTTACGGACAGACAGTTACCTTACAAGTAAAATATACTTTTTAAGAAAAATCCATTAGGATAAGAAAAAGAGGGAAGCATTATTGCTTCCCTCTTTTTAATGTTACCAGTTTATTTGTATTTCTTAACATAACCTTAAGAAACAGATAAATAGTACATAACTATCATCAAAGAAGTTTGGACTTACTTTGCATCAATAAAAAATTATAAACATGAAGAAGATTTACATGACAATTGCCGCTGGTCTACTTAGTACCACACTATCGGCACAAGGATTTTGGGAAGCTGTACCTTATTTGGGTGCTTTTCCAGTAACAGACAACACTCCTGCAACAGACTGGACAGATTCATGGGCAAATTTCGACCCTGAGAACACTGTGTATCCAGCAACAACATCTACAGTATCTACAGATATTACGTCAAATACGACTTGGAGTGGGGTAATCTTATTACAGAACAAAGTGTTTGTTAAGAATAATGCTACTTTGACGATCCAGCCAGGAACTATTATCAGAGGAGATCTTGCAACTCAAGGTACACTGATCATCACCAGAGGCGCAAAGATCATTGCAGAAGGTACGGCAGCAAACCCAATTGTGTTTACCTCAAACGAAGATCCAGGCAACAGAGCAGAAGGTGACTGGGGAGGTGTTGTGATCCTTGGGAAAGCAAGAAACAATCAGCCTGGAGGAATTGCAAACATAGAAGGTTTAACGGTTTCTACTGATACAGAATTTGGTGGATCAGATGATGCCGACAATTCTGGATCATTAAAATATGTGCGAATTGAATTCCCTGGTATTCCATTACAACCGAATAAGGAGATCAATGGGTTGACTTTTGGATCTGTAGGAAGTGCTACCCAAGTAGATTATGTACAAGTTTCATTTTCAGGAGACGATTCTTTCGAATGGTTCGGTGGAACTGTGAACTGCAAGCACTTGATCGCCTACAGAGGTTTAGATGACGATTTTGATACTGACTTCGGATATAGAGGTAATGTACAATTCGGTTTGATCGTTCGTGACCCAAATTTATCTGATGCTGCCGGTGATTCTAATTCATTTGAATCAGACAATGATGCGACAGGTTCAGCTGCTTTGCCTCGTACAAAAGCTGTTTTCTCAAACATCACAATGGTTGGACCAAAATACGATGGTACCGCAGTCCTTCCTGTAGGAGAGAAATTTGAAAAGGCATTCCGTATCAGAAGAAATTCATCAATCTCAATTTACAACTCTTTGGTAACAGGTTGGGAAAAAGGTCTTTCATTAGAAGGAAATGAAGATAACTACCTTGCAATTGGTGCAGATTCTACTACAAGATTCTCTCACAAGACAGTTTATGCAAACTTTGCTAATGCTACTGTAACAGTTACAGCTACTCCAGTATTCTACAGCACTATGTTTGGTACACAGTTGAATGATTCAGTGACAACAATCGCACAGATCAACTGGGTGGATATGTTCCCAGGATTAGGATCTAAGCCTGATGCTCGTTTGGCAGCTTCTTCTACAGTAGCTACAGGTGCAGATTATCCAGTAGATGTATTTACAGCATTTTTAGGTCTTGAAGAAATGGCTGTGATCAATGAAATGGTACTTTACCCTAACCCTACAGCAAGTAACGCAAACTTGATGATCTCTTCTCTAGAGAACTCATCTGTGAATATTGCGATCTACAACCAAATGGGTCAAATGGTAAGCAATGTAAATGTTGATCTTAACACCGGAAAGAACAATGTTGAATTGACAACTTCTGATCTGCCTGCAGGAATTTATACTGTTTCTGTTTCTAACTCTAAAAGCGTTGTAACACGTCGTTTGATCATCCAGAAATAATTAAAAATAATGGGGCTATCTGGAATCAGATAGCCCTTTTTATATCCTTTCGAATGGAAAACAAAAATTTTACAATCCTGCTTGTCGATGATGAACCGGATATTTTAGATTTCCTTTCCTACAATCTGAAAAAAGAAGGATTCAAAGTAGTGACAGCCAACAATGGCGCTGAAGCATTAAAGATCACCAAACAAATATCTCCTAACCTGATCCTTTTGGATGTAATGATGCCTAAAATGGATGGCATTGAGACGTGTCAGATGATCCGTGAAGATATTTCGATCAAACAGCCCATTATTGCTTTCCTTACATCCAGATCTGAAGACTATTCACAGATAGCAGGTTTTGAGGCGGGAGCTGATGACTACATCACGAAACCTATTCGTCCCAGATTGTTTGTCAGTAAAGTTCTGTCCTTACTTAGACGTATCTCAAGCACTCCGCAAGGAGAAAAAGTTACTTCAACCAATTCAGTAAAGATCGATAGAGAAAGATTCCTGATCCATGTGAAAGGTGAAGAAATTTCATTGCCCAAAAAGGAATTTGAATTGCTTGAATTGCTTGTAAGTAAGCCCGGAAAAGTTTATAACAGAGAACAGATCATGTCGTTGATCTGGGGAAATGATACGATCGTTGGAGAAAGAACCATTGATGTACATATCCGAAAATTAAGAGAAAAGCTTGGAGATGCTTATATTCGCACTATTAAAGGTGTTGGATATACATTTCAAGACGTGTGAAAAACCTTAAACCTATCCATATTGTACTCGGAGGAAGTGCAGTGACCATGTTCCTGAGCTTTCTCTTAATACTATTTCTGGACTTTAAATTTCACAACCTTCCCTATTGGCTGATGCTAGGTCTGCCAGTCTCTACGGGAATAGTATCCTTCGGTGTATTCTATTTTTTCATTAAAAACTTCATTAATGATCGATTGAAATTATTGTATCGATCCATTAGAAAAGGAAAGATCACAAATCCAGATGCTTTGAAATTCAGTTTAAAGGACGATATTATTGCTAACGCCGAAGAAGAAACCAAGAAATGGGCTGAAGAGCGCAACTTTGAGATTTCCAGACTAAAAGAACAGGAAGAGTACCGAAAAGAATTTTTGGGTAATCTGGCACATGAACTTAAGACACCTGTCTTCAGCATACAGGGATACATTCTAACGTTACTTGAAGGTGGACTTGAAGATGAGTCGGTCAACAGAACATTCCTGGAAAGAGCAAGCAAGGCAACGGAAAGAATGGTGAATATTCTGGAAGATCTTGATGAGATCACTAAACTGGAAGGTGAAACCATTCAAATGGACTATACCAATTTCGACATTGTTGAATTGACCCGTGAAATATTCGATGCCCTTGAACTTAAAGCTTCGGAAAAAGGAATCACCGTTAAATTTGCCAAACCGTATTCAGCCATCATTGTGCTAGCAGATCGTGGAAAAATCGCTCAGGTACTGACTAACCTAATTATTAATTCGATCTTTTACGGCAATCAGGAAGGTACTACAGAAGTCCGTTTTTACATTGTGGATGATATAGTAACCGTTGAAGTATCAGATAATGGCCCTGGAATCGACGAACAGAATATTCCAAGATTATTTGAACGCTTTTATAGAGTTGAGAAAAGCAGAAATCGTAACGAAGGTGGTTCCGGTCTGGGGCTATCTATCGTAAAACACATCATTGAATCACACGGTCAAACGATCTCAGTTCGCAGTACAGTTGGTGTTGGTAGTACCTTTACTTTCAGTCTGGATAAAGTATCATCCGGGATCAATCAACGAAATAAGCAGAACTCAAATCCTGGAGAGTAACGGAGTTCTGTTGCCATATTTATGCTCAAATTCTTCTAATAATTCGATGACCACATCTTCGACATGGTCACCATAATCGACGTAAACCTTTTCTGGTGTTCTTACCCATTTCTCTATTTTTTGAACTCCTTTTTCATCCAATCGACTTAATGTCCTCACACCCATTTGTTTCAATGCCCTGGCATTGCATTCCTGCTCAAATTGACCCTTCATTGGAATTACCATCAATTTCTTTTTAAGAAATAATGCTTCTGCCGGTGTTTCAAATCCTGCACCACAAAAAACACCTGTGCTTGTTGCCATACTTTTTACGAATCTATGATTATCCACTTTGAAAAAGGTAATTCCTGAATATTTTTTTTTCGGAAGCTCTTTAACAAATACCTGCCATTTGACATCATCAATTTTACTCAATGTTTCCCCAAGAAAATCTGCATCGAAAGCTGGAAGATACACTGTATAATGTCCTTTATCGTCAACATAAGAATTCCTGACAATCTCTCTTATTAATGGCAGTTTTACATTTTGACTGTATTCCTTGAAATGAAACCCGACCCGATGATTAGAAGGTATCAAATAAGCTAACGTCAATCTACTTACAGGTGCAAACAATATTGGCTTTGGAGCATTCGGTTCGCTTACAGCACATTGATGGCTTAACTCAAAGCATGGAACTTGATAATATTTTGCACTCCAGGCTGCCAAAGGTTCAAAATCTGAGATTACAAGATCATATTCCCTAACGGGTAAGTTCAATATATCTTTAAAAAATTGAATGAAGTGCATTTCTTTCCAGGTTCGATACCAGGAAATCTTACCTTTTTTCCCCGAAACAATACTTAATCCTTTTCTCCTGAATCTTACTTCTACTTCTGTTGTTTCCGAACATTGCGTGCCACTCAGTAATACATCGACCTCTGCATACTTTTTTAATATAGGAATCAGCTCCTGGGCTCTCGACAGGTGTCCGTTTCCAGTACCTTGTATTGCGTATAAAATTCTCATCTTACTTAAATATGGAATGATCATGCTGAAATTCTTCCAGGATCGTATGAAATAACTTTTCTTTCTTCAAGCCTGCTAACACGAGCTCTTTGGAAAGTTCATCTGCGTTTTCAAGTTCTCTATGGTGTACCAGTTCCCATTTTCCATCCTGATATTCTAAAGCAGAAAGATTTTCGATCCAGTCTCCTGAATTCATGTAAACTACAGACCCTCCTTTCTTCCCTTTGATCTCTCTGATTTCTGGTTGATGTATGTGGCCGCAGATCACAAAATCAAAATGATTTGAGATGGCTATCTCGGCTACCGTATTTTCAAAATCATTGATGAATTTGATGGCACCTTTAACATTGTTCTTGATCTTTTTGGAAAATGAAAGTCGTCCATAACCTAACTTCTCACTAAACCAATTCACGACTGTATTAATCCTGATCAAGGTATCGTATCCGAATCCTCCCAAAACCGCAAGCCATTTGGAATGTTTCATTGTTACATCAAAAACATCACCATGAAAAATCCAGGCTTTTTTATCTCCAACAGGTAAACTCAATTTGTTAACGATCTGAAAATTGGCAAGTTCGAAACCTTTGAATTTCCTCAATAACTCATCATGATTCCCTGTAATGTAGTATACCTGTGTACCTTCCGTGAGTAGTTTTGTTACACATCGGATCACCTGCATGTGAGCCGGCGGAAAATATCGCTTGGAAAATTGCCAGATGTCAATAATGTCGCCGTTGAGGATCAGGATCTCAGGACGTATGGAGTTGAGGTATTGTAGAAGTTCTTCTGCTCTGCAACCGTAGGTACCCAGATGTAAATCTGAAAGTACAACGATCTCCACTTTTCTCTTATCTTTCATGATAGATTTATTTCAAAAAAAAAGCAGCGAATGAATCGCTGCAACCTAAACGAACTTATGCTCTCTGAAGGGATATACTGTGCAAACTCTTGTTTCATATTCAGTATCTGCTAAACCTGAATGTGTTAATCTTTCGAGACAAATTTCAGAGATTTAAATCTTGAATAGCTTAAGTCAGAATTAACCTTTTATAAAAAAATCACTCGGCTTTTTTCAATACGGAAAAATACATTTCATGCTTTCTTAACATCCGCATACATTAACGTCCTTTAAAAATCTCTAACTTTCCATATGAAAAGTTTTGCGCTATTCTTAGGTTTGTTTCTCATGAATGATATTCAAGCACAGGATACCAATTGCATGATCATCGGCCATCGTGGTTTTCGTGGAGTTTATCCCGAGAATACTTTGGTAGGTTTTCAGAAGGCATTACAGCTCCCGATTGACGGAATTGAGTTGGATATTGTAGTGAATAAAGACCATGAATTGGTCATATCTCATGATCCATTTTTCCAGAAAGAATTCTGTTTGGACTCCACAGGAGCAAAGATCAAAAACGAGAAAGAATTCAATATTTACGAGTTTTCGCAGGAAGAGATCATGAGGTTCGATTGTGGTTCGTTGAAGAATCCCAGGTTTGATGAACAACAACTGATATCGCAATACAAACCACTGTGGAAAGAGTTTAAGGAGCTCAATGAGCTAGACAGCACTCACACCATTTTATTTGAGATCAAATCTGTCAAAGCTGACTATGGTAAGTCGCAGCCTTTCCCGGATGAATATGCAAAACTTGTTGTTGCCGAGCTTGCACATTTTCCTTTCAGATCAAAAATTGTCATCATGTCTTTCGATCCTGTAATCCTCAATGAGATCCATAAGATAAGTGATGATTATCGCATGGTTTTATTGACCTATAAACCTATCAATACGATCAAACGCCCTTTAAAGAAGCTGAATTTTACACCCTACGCATTTGGAATGTTTCATTCTACGATTAATCATCATATAATCGACCAACTTCACGATAAAGGCTTGAAATGCTTTGCCTGGACTGTCAATGAACAGAATGAGGCTGATCGCTTACACAGACTGCAGATTGATGCTTTGATCACAGATTATCCGGATAGGATAAAATAAAATGCTTGAATCGAATTTTTATCTCCGATTGAAATTAAACATTAGCTTTAAGAAAAGTAAACTTTATGTGTTTTTCAGCGGAGATAAGTTTCAGTGCTGGGATTGCGCTGATTGGAATAGGATCCTATGCAGTTAAAAAGGTTGATTCCCAAAAAAAAATAGCCTTTGCTTCTGTTCCTATCTTTTTCGGACTTCAACAAATTTCTGAAGGTTTTTTATGGGTAGGACTTAATAGTGGAGACCAGCAATTAATGCAGGAACTATCTATGTATGTTTATATCTTTTTTGCACAAGTATTTTGGCCAACCTGGATACCGTTTGCGATTTGGAAAATGGAACCAGACTTAAAGAAAAAGAAAATACTTTTCTATCCATTTCTAATTGGTATTGCCGCTTCCATACAGTTAATTTACAGCTTAATCTTTTATGATGTTGAGGCGAGCGCTTCAGCGAATCATATTCACTACGATATTGAAATACAGCGGCTGGGAATACACCAGGTATTATATGTTTTAAGTACTGCTATACCTTTTTATATTTCAAGCTTGAAGTACATGAAACTTGTTGGAACTATACTGGTGACTTCATTGATTATCTCAATGATCTTTTATTTCTATCATGTTATTTCCATTTGGTGTTTTTTTGCTGCAATTCTCAGTTCACTAGTTTTATTGGTTGATGCAAAAAATGCTAATCCAAAGGATATATAAACAAAAAACCCTGACTACGTAGTAATCAGGGTTTAGAAAAGCGGCATCGACTTACTCTCCCACCCGCGAAGCAGGCAGTACCATCAGCGCTAGTGGGCTTAACTTCTCTGTTCGG
>SBFR01000126.1 GCA_006227105.1 Bacteroidota bacterium | reverse complement strand
ACGAAATCAACAGAGTTAAAATGCTAAGAAATAAAAGTATGTTTAATCTCATTGTCGTTCTGTATAATCTTTGCAAGTTCGTTTTAGAATAGCTACTAACGGTTCTGCACTAGGCGAAGTGGCGCTTTCACTCGAGTGTAATCGTTGCGCCATTTTGCTTAGTGCATGTTAGTAACATTTTCATTTATTAATCTATAGTATTCCTAATTTCTTCTTCTCTTTATCACTCAACGACCTACCATATTTGTCCAGCCACTCTTGAACCCTTGGAGGATATGCAGACACCGTATTACTTTCTTCTCCCTCAATAATATTGATTTGAAATTCGTGGTCAAATTTGAACGTGTTATAACATTCTACGGTGTTTCCATTAATATCTTTAATTCGATATCTATGACCTATTACATAGTCTTCAGAATCTTTCTCTTTTTTCAAAGTTTCACCATTCGCAATATGCATGATATGAAATTTTTCAAATGAGATCGGTTCATATGATTCAGGATATTTCGCATAATTTCCAATAATTTTCGAAACCTCAGATTCAGTTTTGGACTTCATTTTTTTCTCTTCCTCCATAGCTTCTATGCTGCCATACATCATTGAGGCGATTTCTTTAACGTACATAGGGTAAGGTTCTTTTTGGTCTCTATTTAAGACCATAATCTCTTCTTTATTTTTTAAGATCTTTTTATGGTCATTATTTATTTGTTGGGGAAATTTTCTGCATATAATTCCAAATGCATATAATTGAAGAATTCCAGTTTCAGCTTTATAAAGGCTATCCAATTGCTCATATTCTAACATGAATAAATGATTCAGTTGATTCATGTAATTTATTACTTGCTCATTAGGTTCTCCTCTAACAGATAGAATTACGTACTCATGATTTTTAATGGAATCAATGTATTCAAGATGATTGGCGTTTGGGTCAAAACTTTCAAATGGGTTGTGCTTTTGTCTGCCTTCTTCTAATGCTTCAGATATTCTTCGCGTATTGCAATAATCCATCAACTCACTCTCTCCCGCAAAATCTTCCGCAATAGAAGAATGAAAATCCCTACATGCCTCAACTGTATCTCCCAAAGCAAGGTTCAAATATCCTCTCAAATAATAAGCTTCTCCATAAAATGGAAACAACTCAAGCGCTTTATTTACATTCTCCATGCCGGATTCAACTTCGTGGAAACTAAACTTCCGTTGAGCCTTCTTAAAATATAATGTTGCATCTTCTGGAGTTTCGTTGATTTCTAGATCTATATCATCATAGTTTACCTTTGGTTGAACAAAGAGAATGCTATCAAAAAATGCATTTATGGCAGCTGTATCAACATCCTGTTTATTGGATTGATAGCTGTACGAAGTAATATAGCTGATACCATTTTGGTAGTTAACTAATGTGAGAATCTGGTATTGTATGTCATTGATAGTTGTTTGTGTCAAAAGACTGTTCTTTGTTTCTTTAATAACTTCTATATCGTCAAACTCTCGGTGTAATCGTTGACGCTCATATAAATGGACATCGGCAAGGGAATTGGCGTAGCCATTTCCCCTTGCAATAAAGCTTAAAATATTATCCCATTCTGAAAGGCGCTCTGATTTTGGAGGTAAAAAGAACATGTAATAACATTCATTTTTTCTTTCATCAAACTCAGTACTTCCATAATATCCCCAACTTTCAGGTTTTTCCATCTTAAACCCAAAAACGCTGTTTTCATAAATGGTTTGAGCAGATGTTCGCAGTGTGGTGAAGAGAAGAAGGGAGAATATCGCTTTTATCATAGTTTATTGTGGTTTTCCATTGTTACTAACGTTTTCCAAATAGGCAAAGGCGGCTAACAGGTATGAACGTTTGCCGCTTGAGCTTGTTTGCTGTTATCGGTATTTCAATTGTTCTCAAAATCAAATTCTCTTACAATACTTCCATCCTTTGTTGAATACATTTTGCCCTGCGATGTAATTATATATCCTCCATTATTTATGAATTCTACACAGATTGGTTGTTTTAAATCAATTTCTTTTTCAATAATTCCAGAAATAGGATTAATATACGCTAGAAATTTCGATCCACCTTTTTCAAAATCCCATCTAATGCCTAAAACTTTATTGATTTCGAGATTAAAACCTACTCTTAAAAAATGTCCTTTGCAGTTTGTTGACCAAAGTGATTCATTTGTCTTAAATTTCATTCCTTCTAATGGCCCACCAACATAAGAACAAATAAGAAGCTCCTCACTAAAAGCCGAGTCTAACAAGCTTCCTTTGTGATTAAACTTACAAACAACTTCATCTGATTTTCTTTCTATGATTGAGGAGGAAGATGATTTTTCAATTTGAATAATATTTGAATAAGGGCTCTCAACAAAATCTCTAATTGCTCGCAATTTATCAATCGAATCTCCTGTTTCGCTGGATAATATGTAACAACCTTTATTTTCTGTATCTACAAATATTGAATTCAAAGTGTCATTTAAAAATTTTACTTTATAAGGTTTCTTTAAATCTTTTCTTTGCCACAAAATGTTCTTAGATTCAATATCAAAAAGTGTCAAAGTATTTTTGTCATAACCAGCAACTATCAGCTTTTTACCATCCGTAGAAATGGAAATTGATTCACTCAATCCCGAAACCATGTCAGTTTCGAATTTTTGAATAAGATCCCCACTTATATTCCAAACTTGCAAATCCTTATTAAATTCTCCGACAACAAAATACTTTCCGGTCTTTCCAACGGAAATTGCTCTTATTTTCTCATACTCCTGTTGCTTTTTCTTGAAGATTTTTAAAAACATTGAATTGGTGTTAATTGAGTGTGGTATATAACCGATAACGTTCCGCCGCCTGGCGCACGGCCCGGCAACTTTCAATAAATCGTTACTTAAAGATAAGGTTTTTAGTTTAGGAAAAGATCTATGTTACGAAGTAGGAGCGAAGGGCTGGAGCTAGACGGCTGTTAGAGGTATTTATTCTTCTCTATAACTAAGTGATATGTCTTTATATAATTTCTTTAGCCGTTTAAATTCATGAGGGAACTCATTAATAATCCATCCCTTCCCACACTCGTAATTTAAGAATAAGCTAAATGATTCCATATTAGTAGTATCATTTTCATAAACTACTTGATTGTAGAATCTGTAGTTCTTACTTTGAGTTTCAATTTCACGTTCAATTTCATTAAAAAATGTGACTTTCGGTTCTGAGACATACTGCCCATAATTGAATGCTGATATACTGTCTACATAACCTTTCTCATTCAAATAAAATGTACAGGTTAAATAAAACTGACAAGGAGCATTTTTGTATGAGTATTTTTTCTTCTTATGTTTTTTTAAGTACGAATCCAAAATTTTCTTTCCTTCAAATTTTTGATGCTGTAATAACACTTCGAAATATTGAGTAGTAGGTTGTTGTGAATTTCCGTAAAATGAAAATTGCAATAAAAAGCCCAGAACAATGTTTTTCATGATATTTTTTATTTCATGATGTTTTTTGTGTCTTTTTCCATAGTGGTCAATTACCTCTAACGGTCTCGCGCTTGGCGTTTGGGCTGGCTTTCTACCCATAAACTCAAACTCGAAGATTGATTTTTCTAATTTACATTTTCTTTTCTTTCGAAGAAAGATCACAGCCTGGCGCTAAGGGCGTGTTATACTCATTTTCTTGTATCAAATAGTAAAACATTTTTTGACCTTAGAAAAGATATAAGTTGATCAATTTCTCGATTTTTATCCAATTGCTTAATACTGATTCGTTTTGTGAAGCGCAGTGTTTTTATGATAACGACAGTTGACTTAACGAAAGATTGAAAAATAGCGAGTAGTGCAGCAACAATAAGTATTATCGGGCCCCAAACACTAATAACTGCACCCTTATTGAACCAAAAAGAGGCTCCGGTGTCCTTAAAATTTCCTGTGTGCTTTGCTCCGTACAGTATGAATTGAATAAGCACAATGATCACAACAAGAGATAGTAATCGGATTAACCATCTATTCCTAATTAAATAACCGCTGGTAATCTCTATCGACTCAATTTCGGGGTATTCTGATTTGTCATATACAAACCTATTCCTCAGAAATTCAACCACATTTAGTTTAAATTTTATTTGAGTGTCAGCAAATTCATTTTTGATTGGCACTTCGCTATTTAATCTATGGTCAATTGGTTCCTGCACGGTTCAGTTTGTCATTGAGTATAACGTTTTCGGGCTTTGCGGTCGGGCGGGATTTCCTCGCACTAAGCCTCCTTATTCACTAATTTTCATTAAAAGCACTAAACTCCAAAGTTTCTCGTCGACCCGCCTGACGCAAAACTCGTGTTATGTGGCGTCATTGTGATTTTATTATGCTTCTCCATTCACTATTAATTCGTAATACTGCCCAGTTGTCAAGTTGATTTTTAAGTTAAAAAAACAATTTCCACCGTCCATTACAATAACAGGATTTGTCCGTGAACTTTTATCCCATTGTCCACAGAAGCAATTTACCCAAACTTCCTTTTCTCCTTTAGAATTAATAGTCGGCATATACTGTCTTTTGTATCGAGTCAAATCAATTATGAAATGTCTCTTGTCAAGTTTGTATTCTGGGTGCTTGTCATTAATTTCTTGAAATCGTTTTTCTTGTTCAGGATTATAGTCAATGATACATCTCTTAAGAATAGTTTCAATTTTTAGTAAGTCGTCTGCTGTTAGGTGAGTTGGTTTTCCAATTTGACTTGTGTCGAAAGGTAAAACAACAAAAATGGAAGTGTCAACCCGATTTGTGCTGGTCGCATTTTCATATTTTTTGGTTTCAGTTTTTTTCTGTCCGCAACTTACCAAACAGATTGTCAAAATGATAATTGAGTATATTAGTTGTCTTGTCATTGGTGTCGGTCTTTTCAAATGCAACATAACGGTTCCGCGCTTGGCGTACGTGCTGGTTTTTAACCTATTAACGCAAACACGAAAATTGATTTTTCTAATTTACATTTTCTTTTGTTTCGAAGAAAGATCTCAGCCTGACGCTAAGCGCGTGTTATAGCTATTTAATTTAACTCTAGCTGTTTTTGTATTACTTCAACCATCACGTTGAATTCTTCGATTTTAAAAAGCCTACTTAAATAAATCACTTTGCCATTTTGATCAAGTACGACGTTTCGAGTAACACCAGAATATTTACCAGCAAATTCGGTGAATATTTTTGCCTCCGGGTCTAAAGCTAAAGGGTAAGTTATTTTTGTCTGTTTCTTAAACTTCTGGACTTTCGAGAGAGGCTCATCATAATCAACACCTATTACGTAAAGCCCTTCATCTTTATATTTTTGCCAAAGATCTTTTTCTATATGAGGCATTTCTTCTCGACAAACACCACACCAGCTTGCTGTAAATTGAAGAAGAACAACTTTGCCTTTTAAGTCATTCAATGTGATGGTGGTTTCGTCATCCAAGACAAATGAGATATTTGGAATTGTATCACCAATTCTGACGTAAAAACCTCTTTCATCCATAGACCTGCTCTCTATTTTGAGGCTATCGTTAGATTCTTGGGCAAATGAATAATTGAACAGAGCAATTATCATTAAAAAACACAGCTTAAGAGTTTTCCTCATTTATTGGCTATAACTAGTTTATATGTACCATAAAAAGTACATCTTGTGGTACAATACATCCAAATATAGGCAATATTGTACCACAAAATCATGTCAAATGTTGATGTTTATTTTTTCGATTGGACTCTCGATTTTGCGACTTTCTTCACTCGTAACATGGGTGTAGATCTGTGTCGTTTTTGGACTGCTGTGACCTAATAGATCTTGTATGTACCTCAAATTTACGCCGCCTTCCATCAGATGGGTTGCATAAGAATGACGAAGAGTGTGCAAGGAACATTTCTTTTTTATTCCTGCTTTTTGCGTGGCTTGCCTGAATATGTTCTGTAAACTGGTAGGCGAATACATCCCACCGTTTTCACCATTAAATAAGTACTCCTTGGGACGAAATTCAATGTAGTATTTGCGCAATAATTTTAAGGTAGTTTCAGAGAGTGGTACAAGGCGATCTTTTTGTCCCTTAGAAGCATGGATATGTATGACCATTCGCTCAGAGTCAACATCTCGGATCCTTAGGTTCAATAATTCACTCCTCCTCAGTCCACAGGAATAGACGAGCGCCAGCATGCATTTATGTTTGATATTAGAGACCTCATTCATTATTTTTTCTACCTCCATCAGACTAAAAACTGTAGGAAGTGAAAATCCATTCTTTGGGCGCTCCAGCTGGTCTATCTCCATCGAATGGTTTCTGATCTTCCTGAAAAACAAACGGATCGCATTCACCACTTGATTCTGGTACGATCTCGATAAACCCTGTGCAAGAATATATTCAGTGTTGAATCGGATCACATCCGCATTGCATAAGGATTCAGTAGGTTTTTCACTGTGAAAACGCAAAAATACCCGCATGGCCTCAGCATAGGTCTTCACAGTATTCTCACTATATCTCCTGGATAACATGTAGCGTACAAATTGATCCAGCTCTTCTTCCTTTAGCTCATCAAGCTGCGACAATTCAATTCGCTTCTCAGCACGAACTGTCGCTTTTTCTTTAGTTCTCCCAATACCCAAATCCTCCAGATTTATCCAGGCAACCCCTTTAAATACTTGAAACAACAAGGGTAGGGTATTACGTTGTTCCGGGAAATTCCATACCCTCGATTCAGGGTCGTATCTCGCCCCGGGTATCTGCTTGATAAACGGAATCAATTCTTCATGGTAGTCAAATGCAGCGGTCATTTTTCCTTCTGCCTCGTTTCGTGTAAGTACGATCTCTCTTCTCATGTGCGCACGCGTTTTATTTATAAGTTAAGAAAAAACATCATTTCCCCAATTAATAACTCGTAACTCGTAACTCGTAATTCGGAATTAATCTCTGTTCTCTGCTCTATCAGCGAAGCGGTCTCTGTTCTAACAGCGAAGCGGTCTCAACTCTTCGTTCCTTGTTCTCTCTTCCATTACAGAAGCACTACCTCTCAGTTACGTCTCCACTGTTATCCCGCTCTTATCCCGCTCTTATCCCGCTATAGATCCAATACGTTCCCACTTGGGGTAGTTAATATTCGTTAAATAGCTAAGCTTCTAAAGGACCGATTACCTTGCTCAACTCATAACTCGTAACTCATAACTCGTAATTATATAAATAATGTTAAACCCAATCCGCCTGTCAGAATTTCTGATATATTTAGTTCATTAATTAAAACGAAAAATGAAAAGATCCTATTTGGTTATTATTGGTTTGGTCGTGTTTGGCCTTATCGTGTTGTTGGCGTATAGAAGCTCGTACAATAAAGCGATCTCCTATCAGGAAAATGTAGACAAAGCATGGGGTGATGTAGGTGCATCTTACCAGCGTCGTGCCGACCTTGTACCACAGTTAGTGGCAACAGTGAAAGGGGCTGCAGAAAATGAAAAAGGAATTTTAACTAGAGTAACAGAAGCAAGAGCCGGAATTGTAAATGCAAAAACTCCGGAAGATATGGAGCTCTTGGGAAAGGAGATCAATACAGCGATCAACCTGGCCTTTGAAGCGTATCCGCAGATCCGTTCAACAGAGAACTTTGGTGAATTGCAGCGTCAGCTGGAAGGAACGGAGAACCGTATCAACAAGGCACGTGGTGATTACAACGAAGCAGTAAAAGAATACAACTCGCACATCCGAGGATTCTTCAACAGCATGTTCTTGAGCAGTGAAACCTTCCCGAAAAAGGAAGCATTCAAAGCAGCTGAAGGAAGCGACATTGCACCAACTGTTTCATTCGAATAAAACAACCAGGCGACTTCGGTCGCCTTTTTTGACTATGGCTAAAACCAATTTTACAGATACGCAACAAGAGGCGATCGTTCAGGCCATTCATAAGGCTGAACAAAATACCTCAGGAGAGATCCGCGTTCACATCGATCAGAAGTGCAGTGGTGATCCTGTGAAAAGAGCAATCCAGGTTTTTCATAAACTCGGAATGCAGAAAACAGCACTCAGAAATGGGGTGCTGATCTACCTGGCACTGAATGACCGTAAACTCGCGATCATTGGCGATGAAGGCATCAATAAGGTGATCCCCGAACATTTCTGGGAAGATGAACGTGATTTGATGATCAGCTATTTTAAGAACGGTCAGTTTACAGAAGGTCTGGTGAAAGGGATCTATATGGTAGGCGAACAATTGGAAGCCTTTTTCCCGATCGCAAAGGACGATCAGAATGAGTTAACGAACGAAATATCCTTTGGTGAAGATGGGGAATAAGATCAAATACACATTAATGGTCTTGCTGGCCATGTTCTGGCAGTTCTCAGCGATCGCTCAGAACGATATTCCGGATCAACCCAATCCGCCAAGATTATACAATAATTTATCACTGGCCTTTCCGGATTTCCTGAATCCTTCGGAAGCAGAACAGCTGGAAGCAAGACTGGAAAATTTTGCGCGAAATACCTCCAATCAGATCGTAGTGCTGGTGGTGGATGATCTCAATGGTTATGAACCCTGGGATTACGCTACACGGGTAGGAGAGAAATGGAAGGTTGGACACGAGAAGGAAGACAACGGGATCATTGTACTGATCAAACCTACAGGCGGAAAAGGACAACGGAAAACCTTTATTGCAACCGGCCGTGGTCTGGAAGGTGCCATTCCGGATTATACCTGTGGGGAGATCGTAGACAATGAGATGATCCCTGAATTCAAAGACGGGAATTACTATCAAGGAATCATAAATGCCGTGTCCGTATTGGAATCCCTTTCGAAAGGTGAATTCAACAGCGATCAGTATGCAAATGACGTTTCCAAAAAAGACAAAGTAAAGAATGTGCTGATTGCCCTGTTTATCATTTTCATCATCTTCCTGATCATCTTCAAAGGAAGAAACGGTGGGGGAGGTACAACCTATGGCAGAGGTGGCAGATACTACGGTGGCGGCTTCGGCGGCTGGGGAGGTGGCAGTAGCTGGGGAGGTGGTTCTTCAGGTGGCTTCGGTGGCTTCGGCGGCGGATCCTTCGGTGGAGGTGGAGCAGGAGGTAGCTGGTAAGGTTAGTTACTATTGTTTTCGGTAAACAGCGTAGATCATTTCATCTTCGCGCACTCCATTTTTTACCAGGATTTTCGGGAAGGTAGCTTCCAACTTGAATCCTGCTTTTTCAAGAACTTTTTGAGAGGCTTTGTTCCGGCCGAATGGTCGGGCAAAGATCCGCTCGATCGGTAAATTCGAAAAAGAGTAGTCGATCATTTGTCGGATGGCTTCCGTGGCATATCCTTTTCCCCAGTAAGCTCTTCCAATAAAATATCCGAGCTCAGCATTGAGTCGGTTCACATCCGTTTGAGGGTGTATACCAATGTTTCCGATCACTTTTCCATTGAGATCGATCGCAAGTACCTCGCAAGGATCTTGTGCCATTACACGTTCCAGAAAGCGCTTGCCGTCCTCAAGGGTATAAGGCGAAGGAAAGGCATCGGTTAGATTATTAGCCACCTCAGGATCGTTGGCATTGTGCACCAAATCCTCAAGATCACTCTCTTTCCAGGTTCTTAGCGTGATGCTCATTTGTTCAGATGAAAAGCCGTAAAGATGGCAACGAAAACAATTCCTTTTTCCAGCTCTTCAGAAACGGATCCGTTCAGTTGGATGTCCCATCGCTCATAGTTATCGGAGAAGGTCGTTCTGATCGTTCCGGTCACATCACCACTGATCGACCAGCGTTCAAAATCATCTGAAAAGGTGGTTTTGATGTAGATCGTTTTTCCGTTTCCACGCAATTCCCACCCATCGAAGTCATTCGAAAAGGTAGTTCTCAACTTGATATCCGACCCGATCTGCCAGTTGTCCCAGTCGTCGGAGAACACAGTTTTGATCTTGGTACTTCCCGCTTCCCAGCTGTCCCAGTCGTTGGAAAAGGTCGTGCGAAATGTATGTCCGTCAAATTCCCAGCGTGAAAGGTCCTTGGAGAAGGTGGTACGCAGTGTTTGCCCTGAAACACTCAGTGAAAAGACAATGAAGGTGAGAAAGAGGATCGATTTCATAGGCTTAAATTACCACATTTGATTCAATATCAAAACGCTTGTACGAAATGATCACGGCAAGAGTAGCCAATCCTACCATAACCCCAAAGCTCAGGGCAAGTAATCCGATGTCCAGTGTTCCGGCGATCAGCTCTTTGGTCGCAAGCACAACATTCACCACAGGAATACAAGCTGTAATGGCATTCAATTCGATGCCGGGAAAGAAACCTACCATGGCGGGTAAAACCATCACAATGTTCATTGGGGTGATAATACTCTGTGCTTCCTTGAATGTTTTCGCATGCACCGCTATTGGGATCATCACTCCGGCAAAGAAGATGGTCAAAGGAATAAGTAAGGCATAGATCATTACAATGAACTGAGGAGACAGGATCCCGTGAATGATATCAAGGATTTCCTGATTGCCGATCGTGTTGAACATCTCAAGGGAAATGAACAGACCCAGTAACGAGAACGTTGCTGCAGTTAATCCAGAGAGAACCACAACGCCCATCTTTCCTGTAAGGATCTGCCAACGGGCAACAGGGGTGGTCAAAAGCGTTTCAATGGTTCCGCGTTCTTTCTCACCCGTAAACAGGTCGATCGCAGGGTACATGCACCCGATGAAACCAAAAGCAATAAAGATATACGGAAGGAATCCTCCGGCCAGCTTACCGATCATTTCCTTACTCGAAGCAATGTTCTCATAGTTGATATTGAATGGCTGCACGGTCTCTCGTTCTATTCCCAGCTCTTTGAAGCGGGTATCTTTCACCTTTTCATCGATGGTCATGAGATACATTTCAGCACGTTCTTTACGTCCTACATCTGTCCCATTGAAATATACTTCGATCGTCGCAGGTTTCATGGATTTCAGCTCTGCCGCGAATTGAGCACCGGTATTCATTCCCAGATCAATGGAATCGGCACGTAAAGCAGTGAGCAAGGAGGCGGTGTCTTTGAACTCGATGAGCTGTTTCTTGCCCAATGCTTCAGGAATGTCCTTCAGCTCGTTCCAGATGTAATTCTGTTCTCCGCCGATCACACCGATCTTCAATTCCTTGGTTGCTGCTTCTTCCTGATAACTCGAAGAGATCCCAACGAAAACATTCATGATCACAGGGAATACCAGTATAGGGATTACCAGCATCATCAGTAAGGTTCTTCGGTCTCTCAGTGTGTCTAAAAGCTCTTTTTTGAATATGGTAAAGATCATAATGCCTGGTTTTGAGATTCGTGAACAATTCGGATGAATTCAGCAGTAAGATTGGGCGCCTGCATAGAATT
>SBFR01000104.1 GCA_006227105.1 Bacteroidota bacterium | reverse complement strand
ACGCCTGAACCTGCGTTGATCAGTTCCCTGATCATGGCTACCATTCGTGTGTGCAAGCCTTTTTCGAAGAGCCCCTTCAAGGGAACCAGGTATTCGCGAATCGCTTTGGATACACCTGCAGCGCCGCCGAATTCGGCCATGTTCTCACGTGTTCTTTTAAATGCGGGATCTTTGATGATGCGATCTTTTGAGATAGAAGAGGTAAGTCCCACGTATGTTTTACCGTCCTTCTGAAAAAACTGGAGGTCGCCGACCTTTCCAGAGATCTTAATTAAGCCTATGTTCTTTGCCATGACTTTTTGTTTTGCGGCCGCCTCACCGGACAGCTGCAGCAGTCTGGCTTACGACCCGGTTATCCAAATAAGGCGGTTGTCCGGACAACCAGCGAAGCTCACCTTGAGATTCGCGTACGAGGCCTCGTCGTTTTCATTTTCCAACTCACTCATGATCTTGGTTTTTGAATTTGAAAAGTAATTATCAGCTAGTATGCCAATCTTCCGAAAACGTTCATGGCTTTAACATTCCTTAACTTAAACCTTAATTTTTAGTTAAAAACGACTAGTATAACCTTCAGTAGGAGTCGTATAGGAGTCGTATAGGAGTCGTATAGGAGACGTAATGCTCTCGTACTGAGTTACGAGTGCTGAGTTAAGAGTTACGAGTTGGAAGACGAAAGTTGAAAGTGGAAAGTGACACGTCAGTTCGAGTGTTCCGACTTGTTGGGATGTATCGAGAATGACATTTGACGTCATCAGTAATTCGTCATTTGGAGCTGGGAATTACTTAGAGTCGGGATTCCGAAAAGGGGAGGGCGGGAAATACGGGATTTCTTGGTGAAACATATTGAGATTTGCGGGTAATTTTTATCTTTAAACCTCAACCCTGATCTAATGAAAAGACTTGCTATCATAGCCCTTTCTGTTATTGCTCTGAGCTTCAGCGGAAGTGGAGATCAAATTGTCATGATTTGCAATAATGGGCAAACGAAAGTATACCATCGAAATGCTAATTGCCAAGGCCTTAAACGCTGTGATCACCAGATTGTGAAGATGAGTGAAAGCGACGCTAAAGGAAAGGGGTTGAGATTGTGTGGTTATGAAGATTAAGATTAAAGAGAAAGAAAATACTAAAACTGTTGGTTTTTGCATTGATTGTGGTTTAGAAATAACACCAGAATATCAAAGATGCTATAATTGTAATCTTCAATATAAAGTTGACAATGATTCTCAATTTAAAGAAAGCGAAGGTGAAGAATTCATTTCCGAATATTTACTGGATCGGGGATTCATTTTTAAAAAACAGGCTGTAATCACTAACTTGAAAGGTGATGATAAAAAATTTCGCAAAGCTGATTTTTTATTAGAAGATTATCAAGTTTACATTGAATATGACGGCTATTGGCATCTCGATAAGGAACGATATCAGGCAAAAAAAATAGTATATGAGAACAATAATATACCTTGCATATATTTATATCCTGAAAATCTTGGGGTACTTGATTTTTTTCTAGATAAAAGACTTCAACAAGTATTAGAACGTCATAATATGACGGATAAGTTGAAAAAATACTATCGTTACAAATTTTGGGAAAGTGAAAGGAATCGTTTTATTGGAATTGGTTTTTTGATTTTATTAATTGGTGCACTTCTACTTTTAAACGATGAAAAGGAAGGAGCTGGAATTTACATTTTTTTAAGTGCTATTATTGTTTATCAAATTTTCAGAATATGGACTATTTATTTAGCAATATTCAAACACAAGAAGTATCCACTATATTATATTGATTTTTGAAATGCAAAAATATAAGGAAGTAATTCAACAACTACTTAAATTCAGAGATGAAAGAGATTGGAAACAATTTCATGATTCGAAGAACCTAGCAATAGCTCTTGGTATAGAAGCTGCAGAACTCAATGAGCTCTTTTTATGGAAGACGGTAGAAGAGTCTGAAGAAGTGGACATAGAGAAAATCAAGGAAGAGTTGGCTGATATTTTGGCTTTTGCATTTTTATTAGCTGAAAAGCATGATTTAGATCCATTTGCCATAGTAGAAGAGAAAATAAAGAAAAACGGGGAGAAGTACCCGGTAGATAAAGCAAAAGGAACTGCTAAAAAGTATACGGATCTATGATCAACGACTTTGTCAATTCTCTCACTATTAATTCATACGAGTTCTCCAATAGGGGATCTGCAGAGTATGTCATGAATCAATACATGGCAAACTCGTGGCCGGTGGTATACATTATCAAGAATGACAAGATCAATGAAGCGTATATAGGTGAGTCGACGAATGCGATAAACCGAATGAAAAATCATTTATCCAATTCTGAACGGACTAGGTTGAATGAATTGTTGGTGATTGGATGTGATAAGTTCAATAAATCGGCGGTATTGGATATTGAATCCATGTTGATAAGCTACATGGATGCCGATAAACGCTACAAGTTGCAGAATGGAAATGCAGGATTGGTCAATCATTCCTATTATCAGAAGGAGCAATATCACCAGGTCTTTAAGCAGATCTGGCAAATGCTTTTAAATCAGAAATATGCAAAGAATCCGATTGATCGATTGGATAACACTGATTTCTTCAAGTATTCACCCTATAAAAGTTTGACTGTAGATCAGCATAATTCAGTGGTGGAGATCCTTCAGTTAATGAACAAGGAAGAGAAGAATACCATTTTTGTAGAAGGTGGAGCAGGGACTGGTAAGTCTGTATTGGCTGTTTATCTGATGAAGTTGTTAAAAACGGATATTCAAGATCATCATTTGGATGAAACAGATGAGACCTATACAGAGCAATTACGAGGAATTATTGAATTGAAGAAGCGCTATCCGGATCCGAAAGTGGCATTGGTAGTTCCGATGACTTCACTCAGAATGACCTTGAAAAAAGTGCTGGGAAGTGTGAAGGGATTGAGTGGGAATATGGTGATTGGACCGACAGAAGTTTCTCGAGAAGAATTCGATATTTTATTAGTAGATGAGGCTCATCGTTTGCGTCAGCGTAAAGGATTGACAGGCTATGGTGCTTTTGATAATGCGAATCGTTTGTTGGGGTTCGATATTCATGAAGGGACTGAGCTCGATTGGGTTTTGAAACAATCCAAAAATCAGATCTTCTTTTACGACGAAGGGCAATCTATAAAACCTACGGATGTTGACAAGCAACGTTTCATCGATCTTAAAAACCAGCATCAAAAAAATGTGAAGTTGGTTTCTCAAATGAGGGTGAAAGGTGGAATGGATTACATTAATTTTGTAGACAATCTGCTGCATTGTCGTTTAGAACCGGGAGTTGATAAATTTGAAAGCGAAACCTATGAATTGAAGCTTTTCGATGATTTGGGTGAAATGCATAAAGCCCTAAAAGAAAAGGAGGAGAAGTTTGGTTTATGCAGAATGTTAGCCGGATATTCATGGCCTTGGCAATCGAAAGGGAATAGCAAAGCGGTTGACATTGAAATTGATGGACAAAAGTTCAAATGGAACACAACTCACATTGATTGGATCAATCAAAAAAATGCAATTGATGAAATTGGTTGTATACATACCTCACAAGGCTACGACTTGAACTATGCCGGAATAATCTTCGGTAATGAAATCAAATACAATCCAGAAACGAAACAAATTGAAATTGACCCTTCCCAATATTACGATTCAAAAGGAAAACAAGGAGTTACTAATCATGCATTATTGAAAGAATATATTTTAAATATCTACAAAACGATGATGTTAAGGGGGATACGAGGGACGTATGTGTATGTGTGTGATGAGGAGTTGAAGAAATATTTAAACAATACTGTTTAGAAAGAGCAGTTAGTAGGGTAAGTTAAAAGGATGATAAACAATGTGTTATTCAATAAAAAGATATTGATACAAGCTATTTTGATTATTGAAAGTAAATAGTAGACATGCTTAAAGCAACGTACATAGATTACGTCCTGAGATTTTATTATAGTAATGAAAATAGTATTATCAAAAAACTTGTAAGTTTTAGTTACTGTCTTAATTTTGACACATGATTACAGAGGTGTTTGGAAATATTATACCTTCTAGAGGATTCTCTGGCCAAGCGGTTGAAGCCGATTATTTTGAAACGTGTCTTAATGGTGATGTCTTTAACTCAATGGTTGATATCGAGACCACTAATGACTTGTTGCAAGATTTGAGAGATTTAGCAACTACTGGGTTTGGCTCAGCGCATTTAATGGCAGATATACAAAATCTTGAAAACCCAACCCCTGATGATATTCGCACTTGGAGAATTGGAGAGGCATTCGCTGAGGTCGTTTTGGAAAATCACTTTTCATGTAGGTTTCATTGGAATGAATTAAGAGATGCCCGTAACCCCAAAGGCAATAAAACCGGTGCTGATTTAGTTGGTTTTATTGAGTTCGAAGGCGATGTGTTGTTCTTGTTCGGAGAAGTTAAAACATCTTCAGAGACTAACAATGCTCCTCCGCAAGTAATGACTAAAAGTGATGGTGTTGAAAACCAATTAAGAGGTCTTTATACTGATAATAGAAAAAGACAAAATCTTATTAGTTATTTGAAAAGCAAAACATTGACCTTGGACCCCAATCACCCATTTAAGCTTGATTTTGGCAGGGCTCTTGTGTCATATTATAATGTCGACAATAGATATCAACTAATTGGTGTTTTAGTTAGGGATGTGGATCCTAGAATAACTGACGTTGAAATAAGTTATAACAGAATAAGTCAAGAGATACTTGAACCAACCGGCTTAAAACTGGTTGCATTGTACACTAGCGTGTCACAAAGCGAGTGGCAAAACATTATTAGAAATAGATCGTGAGTCTAGATCCTAAATATCGTTTACTGATTCAGGAGCATCCAGAATTGCTTGCTGGTGTGGACCGCCTCATTCAAAAAATAAAGGTGGGTCACCGCTTTAACAATATTGAAATTTCTGGTGATGATCTCTCTAAAATTGAATTAGCAAAGGACTTATGTGAATTAAAAATTATTGAACTTTGGTCTGACCATGAAACAGAAAGTTTTAAGGCTTTATGCTCAGTATATTTTGATCTTGCGACTGAAATATCCATTGATCCTTCGAACGAAGTATCAGTTTTAGAATATTTAAAAATCATTTCTTGCGGTTATCTTGGCGAATCTTGGCATCGTGTCAGTCAGTTCATTGCAGCAAATAATGATGTAATTCAAAACATTTCTTTTCAAGAGGGCTGGAATCATCGATTATTGCATACTTCATTCTTAGCAATAATTGGATTAATCAATAAAAAGAATTGGCACGATATAAATGTCTCAATCGGGCTTATCAATAGCTTGCGTCAAGAGCAAGATGAATTTGAAAGAGGCTATCTAAACACAATTGATGAAAATGATAAAGTTCAAAGTGTTGTTGAACTTATATCACTATATCACTTTGCAAAAAGTGTAGAAATACTTGGACATTATGTGCATGAAGGGCGACCTCTTGAAGCAGAAGTAGAAATAGCTTATCACATTAACAAAGCCACAGAAAATGCGGAAAAAGTTGATAACATAAGCCTGATTATGATGTTCAGATATTTTGATGCAATGGCATCAAAGATGATTCGAAACACAATCTGGTACAACACGAGAGGTGTCAATTCTCGCGTAACTAGATTTAATGATTTTGTTTCAAAAAAGGAAGAACGTGGAATCTTTGAGTTATTGTACCCACAAAAGGTCGCTTTAAACGATTTGCTAAACCCCGCGCATAACGCCATTGTTGTTAACATGCCAACTTCAAGCGGAAAAACGATGATAGCTGAATATCGTATTCTAATGGCGTTAAATCAATTTGCTCAAGATGGAGGGTGGGTAGCATACATTGCGCCAACTCGAGCTCTAGTTAATCAAACCTATAACCAATTAAAAAATGATCTTAACCCAATAGGAATTAAGGTCGAAAAGCTAAGTGGTGCCGTTGAACTAGATGGCTTCGAAGAATCACTATTAAATCGAGACCAAACAGATCGAGTTTTTGACGTGCTGGTAACAACATATGAAAAGCTTCATTTAATGATCCGCCAGGGTTATGGAACTACTGCTGAGCGCCCACTTGTATTAGCTGTAGTAGACGAGGCACATAACATTGAAGAAAGCGGTCGAGGACTGAACTTAGAACTGTTATTGTCAACCATTAAAAATGACTGTCCTAGCTCTAACTTTCTTCTTTTAACACCAGATATTTCTAATTCACAAGAAATTGCCAGTTGGCTTGGAGGTGAAAGAGGAAAAGAAATTCATATCAATCTCCATTGGTGGCAACCAAACGAAAGAGTTATTGGTGCATTAACGGCCGAAGGTTCAGGAAGAGAATATGAGATTAATCTAAAAACTCTTTTGACTAATAAAGGGACTTATCAGATAAACGATGACATTTTACTAAAATCATCAAATAAAAATGACCCTCCGGTATCAAGACTAAAGACAAAAAAGACCTTCGCGTCTATTCTGGGGTCACATGTGATTTGCATTGAAGAGCCTTCAGTTATTGTTGCTGATGACCCTAGCAGTGCTTTCGATATTGCAAATCATTTATGGGAAAATTGTGATAATGTATTTGATCTGGATGAAGATGTCAATCTACTAATAAAATATGTGAAGGATGAGCTTGGGGCGTCTTTCCCTTTGTCACAATACTTAGAAAAGAGAATTGGTGTTCATAGTTCCGCTATTCCTGACGAAATTAAATACTTACAAGAAGATTTAATGTCAAAGGGTAAATTACAAGTTCTTGTAGCAACAACAACTATTGCACAAGGTATTAATTTCCCAATTTCATCCGTTATTATGTCTTCTAAAAGGTATCCTTACTCCGAAATGCCTGTTAGAGATTTTTGGAATCTTGCTGGAAGAGTTGGTCGAGCAGGTCAAAAATCATTAGGGTGGGTAGGTATTGTCTCTAAGGATGACCTAGACCTTTTGGATATTACCAATTATGTTCAAAGAGCTGCAGATGATTTAAAGTCGCAACTGGTAAACATTATTAATGCCGCCTTAAGCCAGCCTGACATTTCTTTTGAACGATGGTTATTTAGAGATCCAAGATGGTCCGGGATTTTGCAATATATTTCACATTTGTACAACCAAAGTGGTGACTTAGGAGTTTTAATCACTCGATTAGAACAAAAACTGCAAAACACACTTGGCTATAATCACCTTGATAGAGAACAAAAAGAATACATTCAGACTAACTTAAGACGTTATGCAGAAAACTTATCGTCTTCAGACGCAAAGCTTTCAGACTCAACAGGTTTCTCAACGGTTTCTGTTCGTAAGCTATTAGGCGGATTAAGTTCATTGGGGATGAATCAAGGGGACTGGAATAGAAATCATTTATTCTCAGAAAACAATCAAAAACTTAAAGATCTAGTAGGGCTGATGCTGAATACACCTGAAATTCGGAATCAGGTAAAACAACTTAGTCCAAGCCAACAAACATTTGACCAGACATCTATCTCTCGAATGATGGTTGACTGGGTTAATGGAAGGTCTATTAACTTCATCGCTGACAAGTATTTTTCCGCCCAACAAGATCAGAGAAAACGTATTGAAATGTGCTCAAAAGCCATGTATTCGCATATGGCTAATGCTGCTACCTGGGGACTGGCAGCAATTCAAAAAATGCCCAATAGTGGAGCAGGATGGGATCAATTGTCTGATTTAGATAAAAAGAAAATGGCCAATCTCCCAGCGCTTCTTCATTATGGCGTAAGTTCAGACGAAGCGGTATTGATGAGAAAGAGCAACATCCCGAGAAGTATAGCTAAACGAGTCGGTGAACTTTACCTTGCTTCGCATGGAGAACAAATATTCAATAGAAGTTCTTCTGAAGTGAATGGCTGGATTAATTCACTACCACAAGACACTTGGAACACGTTTACTGGTTCAGATTCAATGTTAACAGGTCGTGAATACCAAACCATTTGGAAGAAATTATCTGGTAATGGATAAAAGCAAATGGTAATTTTCTAATGAATAATAGATTTTGTATAAAACCTTTATTCATTTTAATGATGTCCTATCAGCAAATTCACATCCGCCTCTGCTAAATCAACCTCTTTCAATTCTTCATTTGTTGCCCAATGAATTTGATCGTGGTCAGTTAAGGCAAATTCACCACTGAGGTGTTTAATTTCATAAGCAATTAAACGAATTGAAAAAGTAGGGTAATGGTGCACATTCTCCCCAACATATTCGCCCACTTCAATTGTTACCCCAAACCCTTCTTCCATTTCACGTTTTAAGGCTTCTTGAGGAGTTTCACCTTCCTCAATCTTACCTCCTGGAAATTCCCATTTACCCGCCATGCTTTTGTGAGTAGCACGTCGTGCTATAAATATCTTGCCTTCATCATTCCGAATAATGGCACAAACTACTTCTATAATCTTTCGATGTTCACTCATATCTCTTCAATACCAATTTCTTTGAAGTAGTTATAGGTTCCATCATAATACTCAGCCGGTCGAGTGGGATCTATTTCATCTCCCTTTGGAAGATAAATCACCATTCCTTGCCGTGCGCGGGTTAACAAGACACGATAGGTATTCTTCAAGTATTGTCGCTGAATATCTTGTCGTATTTGTTGCCATTTTGTTCCGGAGAAATTTAAGTATTGCCATTCTCCATCTTTGATATGAAAGTTTGCTCCCCACGCCAAACATACCCAATCAATTTCCAATCCCTGGATATCAAATTCTGTTGCCACATCCTCCATGTAATAGGAGGAACGTATATCACTGGAGTCATTCAAGAACCAATACGCTGCGTCAATCGTGTTCTTCACATCAATACCCAAAGGGCGCAAACGTCTCGCACCAGAAGAAGCAACTAAACCAAAGCGTTCGGTTCCCTTCGCTTGTTCGCGCACCCAATTTTTGGCTTTCTCTAAATCCCTGGTCATCACAACCGGATAGGCTGATTTAATGTGGGCATAGGTCTCTCTTGCGGCATCCAAATCTAGCTCCAACAAGGCATGAACGAAATAAGCCAATCGCTCAGAACGGAAAGATCGAACGGAGACTCCTAAATGCAAATTGGTCTCGCTCGTTGCATGTTGAGATAGCCACTGTTTCAATACAGGATTTGATAGATAATTATCATTATTTGCAATTAATTCAGAGTAATGAACCTCCCAATCAGGATAGAGTTCTTGAAGTGCTGTAATCCATTCTTCTAATCCAGCTTCACCGGTATTAATTTCTTGTCCACCTCCAATTAACCCAATAACCACACACCAATCCTCATGACGATCCATCACGTCAATTAAAAAGGCAGGTTCAGATAGGTTAAATCCATCAAAACCTCGCTTCTGCTGCATGAACTTACTCGCTTGCTCTTTCGTCCATGCACGTTGTGCTTCATCAAACACCACTACCTTTTCTATCGGTGGTTCTTCCTTTCCTAAATTGTCATCCCGGAAGTGATGGATGTTTTGGATAAAGGCAAAGGTCTTCTTTTGTGCATCCGCCTTTTTCAAGGGTGCGCCCATAGCCTTTGACCGTTCAACTTCATCTCTTGTCAAGGCTTCTCGCAAAACAGTTACCAAGGGACCGTTTCCAGAAAGAAAAACGGCATGTTCATCTTCATGGGCTTTCATTCGTTCATTGGCCACATTCAAGCCTGCCAACGTTTTACCTGCACCAGGAACTCCTGTAACAAAACAAATGGCTTTTTTGTGATTTCGTTTGGCGTCCTCAATAATGGCAGAAATGCAATTTGCTGTCTTCGAGAGGTTGATTGCACCTGCATCTGATCTAGAAATCTCTTCTACATTGTGACCTTGATACAAGGCTTGTGCAGCTTCAATAATGGTAGGAGTTGGTTTATACCTTGAGTTCGCCCAAAGCTCAGGATCAATAGGCTTCGAGAAATCAATTCTTGTTTCCCGAATCACTTCCGCGAGATTCGTAAAATTCACTTTGAGAACATCGCGTAGCTCAAGAGCTTTGTCCGTATCATTTTCACTCCTTGGGGCATTTGTTGCGAGGACAATAGGGATCAAACGAGCATGATGACTTGCTTCATGGAAATTCTGCAAATCCAACGAATAGTCGATGACTTGATCTATGGCATGTTTATCATATGCTGCTGATCCAACTTTAAATTCTAGAACAAAAACAGTATCACCCAGGATAAGAATATTATCCACTCGTTTACCCATCCTCGGAATTGCAAATTCAAAGAAAATGTGCCCTTGATTGAATCCTTTTAATTGCTCCTTCAAGATTTTAATTTGACCTATCCAAGCATTTTTTTGTAATAAATCATCCTCGTGGCGATGGTTCAAATTTAATTTGCCAAAAATGGAATCAGTTGATTCTTGAAGAAAGCCAAGAATGGAATTGGAGTAGTAGGAGCGAGTCATCTTGATTCATTTTTAGTCCACCATCCACTAAAAATCATTCCCAAGACCAATACCAAAAAGAAAAGAGAAAAAATCTTTTCCAATCCTGTAAATAATTTTACTTCCCAAGAATTCGGAGCAATTCCAAAAGTGTCAGTATTTGTCATAACAGAAATGCTATAAAGAAGACAGCTTATATAAACTGGTTTAAAGTTCTCATGAATTGGATTTATTACCTTAAAGTCTTCCTTTTTAGAATTTTCTAATATTTTTTCGATAGGAAACTCTTCGTGTTGATTCCAAATATTAAAAACGTCCTTATTGTAATCTACTCCTGAATAAATTCTTTCCTCAATTCCTGTAAAAGCCCTATTGTCAAGCATCTGATTTCTTGTTTCTAAAATCAATGTCTTTTCTTTTTCTAAAACATTTGTTGAAGTAAGTATTTTATACCTATTATATTTTTCAAAAGAGTCATTTAAATCCTTTATTACTGAATAAAAGAAGAACTGGTTAGTAAAGACATAAATTGAAAGTAAAATGGTAAATATGAGTTTTCGCAGTCTTAATTCGAGATTAATTGATGTCGAAAATATTTCTGAGGTTGATTGCACAATTCTCAATATTGGATAAAAAAGAGAACCTATAAAGACAAAAATTGAAATTATCCCTGTGATAGAGAAATTAGAGGGAATGTCGTACATTATTATTTCTGCCGCAATTAATGGAAGAGATACTCCTAATAAGATTAAAAGATACTTTATGATTATAACAAACACTTTCATATTAATATTTTTGTTTCTCAGGTACTACACCCCTTACACCCCCTCTTGGATCCTCCATATCACCAATATACCTCGGAATCACATGACAATGAAAATGAAAAACGGTTTGTCCGGCAGCTTCGCCGCAATTCATACCTATGTTGTAGCCGTCAGGATTGAATTCTTTCTCGATTAGTTCTTTTGCCTTTTGAATCATTTGTGTTAATTCCTCCAATTGATTGTTGGACAATTCGAAATAATCTGTTTTCAAATCATTGGAAATGATCAATGTATGTCCAGGTGAAACAGGGTAGATGTCTCGAATAAGGAAAAAGTGCTTTCCTCGGTGAATAATTCGTTCTTCGGGTATGCTCAGAAATACACTCATTAAAATGATCCTTTTTCTTCAACCTTAGGTTGCCAAAGTTGAATCGATTGTTCTCTGGCTAAGTAATAATGCTTCTGCAAAAATGATCTACGTAGATCTCTTGTTTTTCCTGTTTGATTGATAATTGTTTCGGCTAGAGGATGCTTACTTTCAATGTAGAACTCATTTCTATTGTATAAGCGTTCTAAAAACCTTGGTTCTGGAATTCTGGTCCCTTTGTCACCATTGATGTCTTTATCTGAAAGAACTAGATTCCAAACCCCGTTAATGTTAGCTCCTTCTAAAGCATGCGCTCTTTTGTTTACATGAGGGAGAAAGTGATCTACTTGACAAACATTCGGATCTCCAGAAACAATAGAGATGTCTTGGAAACTAAAAAAGCATTTTCCTTTCTGATAACCATTCAATGCGTCGCGCACTGATGTTATATCTGTTCGGCGCATGAAACTTGTTTCTTCAATGAAGAATAACGAAGATTCTTCATCGTATTTTACCTCTAACAGGTTGGGATTAATATTTAGATTCCAAGCTGTCTCTACCAAATTCCAACGTGCCTCCACCTCTTGATCGAAATTCTTTATATGGAAAGATTCCTTCAATTTCAAAAGATTATCAGTGATCACAATGTCCTTTTTGCCCGCACTGAAATCCTTTTCATAAAAAATTGATGGAATCAGATCACCGTTCACATTTTGAAAGGCATCAACCACATTTACAAATCCGAGTCTTTCTGTGATCGAATACAAGTCCTCTTTGGCCAATTCGCCATTGATGTTTTGTCTACAAGCCTCTAAAAACTTACTCGAAGGACTATTTCCTTGTTTATCGCTCTTCTTTAGATGCTCTATGAGATTGTCTGCAAATGGTTTCGATAAATCTTGAAGGCTTATTCTAGTCTTTTCTTCATCAATCAATTCCAATAGACTTTTGGCAAAAGCAAACTTATAGGTAGCTGAGTTTTTCCCAAATAAGATGATAGCTCTCCATTGAGATTCTAGGCTGGTATCTTGGAATTGGAAAAGTTGGCTCAAGTCAGTATTTCAAATAATCTTATTCCTTAAATTAGAAAGCCTAATTTATTGAAGAACGAATTTAATTTCTTCTTCAACTTCACGGAAATTACCTCCAAATTTCTCAAGATGTGATCGTTTAAAGGAAAATGATTTTGGTTCAGTTTCGTCTATAGTAATAACTAAAGGATTTGCGCCAAAATTACTCAAGAACCCTAAGGCTTTTAAATCATTTTCAGCGGATTTTAAGGAGTACTTTTCGCCGAATTTGGAATAAATTCCTTCACTATATCTATCCTTATTTTCATCTCCATACAGGAATGTCCCATCTTCGTCTGCAAAAATAATTATGCCTCCTTTTTCCGTTTTCCATGTTGTACCTTTAATAGAAAATTCTTTTTCGACAATCTCGGTTTCAATCTTTGTATCTTGACTTTGATCATTTTCAGCAGTTTCTTTTTTCTCTGTACATGAAACAAAAATTAAACCGAGAAGAAATAAGATAAAAAATTTCATAGTAGTTATTTTGATTACGAAAAATACAAATTATTAAGAATTGATACTGGTATAGATTGTATTGTTTTTGTCCATTTAATACTAACACCTTTTAGTTCTTACAAAAGTCTTATTTCGTCGAAAAAATGTTCGAAACCCAGCAAAGAAGGGTACCTTTACCGTAAATTCAACCGAATGAAACTGCTCTCCTTTTTTCTGTTGTTGTCCGGCTTAAGCTTCGGACAGATTCCCACAGGGTATTACGACCCGGCGCAAGGCTTATCGGGCTTACCCTTAAAGGCAGCCTTAAACGATATCATTTCTGGACATACGGAGTTTCCGTATTCAAGTACCGGAACGGATGTTTGGGACATCCTCAAGGAAACGGACAAGGATACCATTGATCCATCGAAAGTGATCTGCATCTATTCGGGCTTTACGCGCGATGCTGCCCTGGAATACGACAACGGAGCCGGATGGACCAGAGAGCACGTTTGGGCGAAATCACATGGCAATTTCGGTACATCGAATGGAGCAGGGACGGATGTACATCATTTGCGTCCTGCTGATAATACGGTGAATACCGCCCGCAGCAATCGCTGGTTTGCAGCTTGTAATACCCCCTACGTTGATGGTGATGGTCCGACCGGAAGTTATTACAGCACCACCCAATGGATCTGGCAACCGCGCGATGAGGTGAAAGGAGATGTAGCACGCATGCTCTTTTACATGGCGGTACGCTACGAAGGAGAGAATGGAGAGTTGGATCTGGAGCTGATCGATTCGATCCCTTCCGACGACAACCTGGCGTTGCCGCTCCACGCGAAATTAACCGACCTCTTGCTCTGGCATTTGGAGGATCCTGTCAGCAATTGGGAACGTAACCGCAATGACATTATCTATTACAATTACCAGAACAACCGAAATCCGTTTATTGATCACCCGGAATTTGCCATCGAGATCTGGGGAGATCCAGGATTAGGGGTGAATGAGTTGGTTTCTTCTACGCCGAAGACCTTGGTAAAGGTTGTTGATCTTCTTGGCCGAGAGGTGGAGGTTGTGGAGAATACGGTTTTGATCTATATCTATTCGGATGGTAGTGTGGAGAAGAGGTTTAGTTCTTCTTTCAATTAACTTTATTCTTCATCTACTTTTTACCATTATTCGGCCTTTGTCCGTTTTCATTTGCCCTCATGAACTCGCAAGCTCGTTTGCCGTGAAAAGTTGCAAAAAGGTCTAGCGCTGGAAAGATTCTGCCACCCACATTGTCCTAGTTGCTGAAATTTCTGAAACTCGTCCTTCTTCGGCGGACTCAAACAGCCAAACCGATCGCTAGAAAATTAAGTTGAATTTGTGGTTCCATATGTACTAGTTGAAGGATGAAGAGAGAGAATAATTTCAAAGAGTGTTTTCATTCAGAATAGGAGGAACTAATTCCAGTGAAACTGTAAAGGTCAGAATTTCATTAGCTCATTAATAGTTGTGATTGTACAACAAAAAAAAGGCCTGTCCAGCAATGGACAGGCCGATCAATCTAAATCAATTCTTGTTAAAGCTTGATTACTTGCTTTGTTTGGATCCTAGTTGAATTGTCGATGATCTGTAGGAAATAAATTCCCGCCTGAATTGATTCAGTGTTCAGGTTAATTGTATGATTGATGGTAGATAAATTTTGAGATAACATCACTTTTCCAGTTACATCAATCAACTGAATTGTAGCTGTAGGCGAAGAATAATCGCTTTCAATTATCAACTCTTCATTGAACGGGTTTGGATAAACATTCATGTTTTGTTCAGCTGTCAAATCTTCAACAGATGCCGTCATATCGTAACAAACCTGTCCACGATTGATCTGTCCTCTGATTTCACCGTTCATGTTTTCCATGTTGTGAATGTTCAAATAGATCTGATTATTTCTGAAAAGAACTGATTCTGTAGATGTGAATGGTGTTGCATCCATTGAAGTGATATATCCAAAGGCTGCATCATTTGTTGACGTTCCTGTAAATGAACCTGTCAAGTCGAAAACAACCGGACCTGTAGCACCAGCAGCCGCATTGTGGAAATGAGCACCGCTTAACATGCTGCTCAAACCGCCAACTACGAACATATAATGAAGGTTGTTTTGATCTCTGTTCACAGAAACCACACCCGCTCCATAAGCATTCGTTGTTACTGAAGGAACTTCTTGCATTCCGTTCAAAACCGTTGTATATCCTTCACGTGCCAAACGGTAAATTTGGCCTCTGATCTCTCCATTCGGATTAGCTGCAGTATGTACATTGATATACGTTTCTCCTTTCAACATCGCATTGATCAAGTCATTTGTTATGGATGCACCAGAGATGGTTCCCATAATTTGATTGCCATTAATGCCACTAGAAAGATCTACCAACACCCCACCAGCAGTCCCGATAGCTCCTGCATGGATGTGAGCACTAGTGATCGCGCCACTCAATCCATCAGCAACGATTGAATACGTGATCTCATTTAGCATAGAATTTAAAGTAAAGGTTGCAACACCCATTGCATTGGTAGTGACAGATGGTACTTGTTGTCCACCAGTCAGCATTGCATCAAAAGGTAGTCCCATGTTCATCATCAATTGACCACGTATTTCACCTGAAGGATTCATCGCTGTATGAACATTGATATAGATCTCACCGTTTTTGATCGCTGTTACCAACATTGCAGTAGGCATGAAGCTTCCACTGATCACATTACCCATGATGTCACCTGAAAGGTCCTGTACGACACCTCCACTAACACCCATAGCTCCCATGTGAAGATGGGCACCTGTGATTGCCCCGCTTAGGTTTTGAGCAATGAACTGATAATTGATCATGTTTTCATCTTTGCTCAGGGTGAAAATCCCTAAACCGTAAGCATTAGTCATGACCATAGGAACTTCTTGCATCCCATCAGCCATTGCAACAATGCCGTGATCTGTTTCCAACATGATCTGTCCACGAATTTCTCCATTTGGATTGGCAGCAGTGTGCACATTGATGTATGTCAAGCCATTGATCATTTTAGAAATAAGATCAGATGTCAACGATGCCCCGGAAATAGTCAACATAATTTGATTTCCGCTAATTCCAGAAGAAAGATCTACCAGGACACCACCGCCAACGCCCATAGCGCCTTCGTGTATGTGTGCACTGGAAATAGGTCCGCTTAACCCGTTCACAGCCACGTTGACACAGAGTTCATCGCGCATGTTGTTCAACATAAAGCTTCCAACTCCCATGGCATTGGTTGTAACCGGTGGAGTTTGTTGAGCACCTTCCAGTTTCGCACTGAAAAGTAGATTGTCCTGCAAGTGTCCCGCAAAGGACGTAGCCGCTGCTAAGATGAAGCTACCGGCAGTCATAATGTGTAAAATTTGCTTTTTCATAATTAAAGTTTTTAAGTGAAATTGAATTTTCAACAACACACATACGCCGTTGATTCGATCTTGGATTTCAAGTAACATTATTTTTTTTTGAAAAATCCATTTATCACTGTCCAACGTAGATGTATAAAAGCATTCAATGAAAATTTTAATACTATCACAGATTCTTTTCTTACTGAGTCTGACATGTTCGGGTCAAGAAACGATACGCTGGGAACCACTTAACAAAGCGACATTTGATCGCGCCAAAAAAGAAAACAAGATCATTCTATTGAATCTGGAAGCCAATTGGTGTCATTGGTGCCATGTCATGCATGATTCAACTTATTCAAATTCGAAGGTGATCCGTTATCTCAATGCGCATTTTATTACAGTTATGTCTGATCAGGATGCTAGTCCGGAACTAGCAGTGCGTTATAAGGATTACGGTTGGCCGGCGACCATCTTTTTAAATTCAGAGGGAGAAGATGTTGTTAAACGCAGAGGATATATACCACCGGATCGGTATTTGAGGTTATTGAAGTCGATCGTAAAGGATCCATCTCCGGAAGAATTTCAAACCAAATTAGTGGATATCCAATTACGCAATCAGTCAGACCAATTGTTGGTGGAAGAACTGGAGAAGAATTTTAAAAATTCACTAGACTATGAGGTAGGTGGATTTGATCAGAGTCAGAAGTTTGTAGAATATGACACCTATGAATATGCCTTGTTTACTTCAAAAGAACCAAGTGTTAAATCCTGGCTGGAAAAGAGTGCGGAAGGAGCCAAACAGCTATCTGATCCGGAATGGGGAGGGATCTACCAATATTCTACTCATTATGATTGGAAGCATTTGCATTATGAAAAATTACTCTCGATTCAAGCACGTTACATGCGCATTTTCTCCTATAACTATTTGTACAACGGAGATACATCTTCACTCGACTATGCAAAGAAATGTGTTGCTTACGTGGATGAATTCTTAGCGGCTGAAAATGGGTTGTACTTTAATGCTCAAGATGCTGATCTAATTCAAGGGGTTCATGCTGGTGATTATTTCTCCCTGAGAGATGCTGAACGCAGAAAGTTGGGAATCCCTGGAATTGATAAAAACACGTTCACACACAACAATGCTGAAATGGCCAGTTCCCTGTTATTGTTATTTCAGGTAAGTCAAGACTCCTCATATCTGTACGCAGCCAAGCGTATTTTAACACAGCTCATTGCTACTCGAAAGAACAGCGCCAATTTGTATCAGCACACGCAGAAAGGTGAAGGTTTGATCAGTTTGCGTGACAATGTCGCTATGCTCGACTTGCTGGTTCAATACGTGAAATATTTTCCGGAAGATAAAGTAATTGGCAAAGAGTTGACGCTACTTGTCAAAGGGATATGCGCACATTTCATTTTGAAAAATGGCAGTTTCAAAGGTTTCAATGGTGAAAATGGATTGTCGCCTGAACCAATTGTTTCTGAGAACATAAAAGTGGCCAGACTCTTGAATTGGTTTGGGCATTTTACCGGAGAGCTGAGTTATACAGAAATGGCCAGAAGAACATATCAATTCCTCATCCAAAAAGAGGTCTCTCAAAGTTACTATTCGGAGCCGGCCTTACTTTCTTTGAAAAATGAACTTGAGTCATCACCGCTGGAACATGTCGTAATGTACAAAGGAAAGGGTGGTGCTGGCCTGGAGCGAGTGATGAAAGCTTGTGCACCTTTTTACAGCACCTTTATCGTAGCGGAAATGGAGCAGCTTCCTGATGCGAAAAGAGAGTATTTCGCTGGATTTGATGAAACGGTTTTGCTTATTTGTACAGCGAATGCTTGTTCTGCTCCGATTTACTCTGTTCAGGAGTGTGTGGAGCATTATCGCAGAAATACAGGTGAAGTTCGTTAGTTTTTGAAGCCTCGAATTATTCCCTTCTCTTCTAAAGAAATACACAAGTTGATCGCGTGGGTATTGAGTTCATCCCTTAAATTAGAGTGCAATCCTTTGAATACTTTGTTCAGCGTTTCCAAGAAGGTAAAATCATGGGAATAAAGAGATAGTTGCTCTATTAAATTGGCGGTAAATCCATTGAGCTCCATGTATTGCACCGTACCGTTCTTTTGGCGATAAACTAAAAGAAAATAATTCCCTTTCAATTGCTCAATGTTTTGGTCTCTTAAGCGATGAATAGGGTAGTCCAACTTGATCAATTTTAAATAAGGATTGAAATCAAGATGTCCATCCTCTCTACTTTTCAAGGATAGTGTACTAGTTTCTTCAATATCCTTCATAGAATGTACTTCTATTTCGATCCATTCAAAGTGCAATAGATCGCTCAAATAGGGAATGGAAAATACTTCAGAAAATGATTTTTGTTCTGCAAACTCAATCAAATGAAAAGGCATTCGAAATAGCTGTGATTCATTACAAGCATATTCCGAAATAAAATCGTCTACCATTTTATCCCATTGTTCTTCCTTCAGAATAGATTTTGCGATGGGATAAGCATCTGAAAGTGCCTCCCAATAAATGGTGTAAATCAATCGGCGATAATTGTGAAGTCGATCTTGTCTCGTACCTACAATATCCCCATCGTTATTCATGCGACAATATTCAACTAATTCCTGTTGAATTGATCTGGTTTCATCTCTTAACATAACTCACTTTTTTTGGACCATTTTCTAGCAGCGATCTGCTCAAGTTGATTTACTTCTGATAGGATTTCATGGAATTCAGGAAAGTTAAAATCGCGTTCCAGTAAAACCGGGACGGGTTTTATTCTTTCAAGAGTCGATTCAAAAAGTTGATACACTTCCTGGATGATCGCCTGACCATGCGTATCGATGATCAGATCTTCCGCCACTTTTTCATGTCCGGCCATGTGAATGTAAGACACCTTGTGAAGTGGTAATTGTCCGATGAATTTTTCAGCATTGTAGTTGTGATTGAATGCATTGACATAGACATTGTTCACGTCCAGTAATAAATTGCAACCCGATTCATTCACAATAGCAGAGATAAACTCGGACTCAGACATTTCAGCAGCGACAGGTGTATAGTAGGAAACATTTTCAAGCGCTATAGGCATCTCCAGGTAATCCTGAACTTGTTTTATTCTCTCCACAATATGCTTCACAGCATCCTCACGAAATGGAATTGGTAGTAAATCGAAAAGGTGGGCATTGTTACTTTGCGAATAACTGAGGTGTTCGGAATAGATCGTAATTGAATATTCTTTCAGAAAAGATTTTACTTCTTTGATGAAAGCCCAGTTCAATTCATCCGGACTACCGATCGAAAGCGATAAACCGTGGCAAGTTATAGGGTACTTCTCCGAAATGCTTTTAAGTACTTTCCTCCAATAGCCACCTAAGTTCACCCAGTTTTCGGGTGCTAATTCAATAAATGCCGGTTGTGTGGCAGTGTCTAACGAAAGAAGATCATCGCTTAGATCTCTTCTAAAACCTAATCCTACCTGTTTCATAATCTTGGGATTTAAAAAAAGAGGGAAGTGCCAACTTATTGAACAACTTCCCCCTGCTTACTACTACTACTATTCAACTGTTGAGTCTTGCTAACTCATTCAGCATTTTAAATTAGATTTTACTTATTTCCGCAAGAAGCTTCTTTACTCTTGCTTTTTTCACCGCAAGATGCTTCTTTGGCTTTTCCTTTTTCTCCACAAGATGCTTCGGTAGCTTTTCCTTTTTCACCACATGATGCTTCAGTAGCTTTTCCTTTCTCTCCGCAAGATGCTTCGGTAGCTTTTCCTTTTTCACCACATGATGCTTCTGTTGCTTTGCACTCACTTGCTTTCTTGGATTTTTTCTTGCTTTTCTTTTCTCCACAAGACGCCTCAGTTGTCTTACTGCTTTCGCCGCACTTACCTTCAAATCCTTTGAAACTAACCGCTGATTCTAAAAGATTACCCAAAGAAGTTGACTCCAATAGTTCTGTTCTAATTGTTCCTGCCGATCCTAATGCGTTTGTTGAGAACAGATCCGCTGCATTGATTCCTGCAGATGCATTCAAAGTTGATATTGCGATACCACTTGCAACTAAACCTATTGATCTTAAGTTGTTTTTAATTTCCTTTTTCATAACTGTACTTTTTAAGTTTTAAACTGATTACGACATACCTACGCCAGTGAATCGAGTTTGGATTTCAGAAATGAAAAAAAAGTAAAAGAAATTTTAAATAGTACCTATGACGTACATCTGGTCAAGGCTTGGAGATGCGCTACCTCCCTTAGGTTCAAGGGTAATAGCGAAGGCTTGTGCATCGGAAGTTTCATTCATCTCCAAGAAAGCAGTTGCTGTATTAATGTCAAATACACCCATGTCTTGAGGTTGACCATTTACAATTGCCCAAAGTTGGAATTGCTTATCACTTGGTGGGGTACTTAGATTGTTGACCTCCAGTAATACTTTCTTAGAAGTTGTATTCCAGTATACCGTTGCTAAATTTTCTGAGTGAGCCGGGGTACCATTCATAAGTACCTTCATGGTTTGAGCATCTTTGATAAAGATCAAATCATTATTCGTAGCTACAAGCGTTGTTTGCAATTGAGCATTTTCAACATTTAAAGAATCTAAGCGATCATTGGTTGCATTTAGTTGCTCATTCAATGAACTTTGTTGTTGATTCATGAAGATCAGAATTCCACCGATACCAATTACCAGGAACACCACAGCGGCAGCAAGGTACTTGTTGAGTTTGCCGGTAGGAGTGGAGGTATTCATTGCGATGATCTTTGCTTCGGGCTTATTTGAATCTTTCTGAACCTGTTCCTCTGATTTAATTCGTTCCATGATGGAAGCTTTTAAATGGGCAGGTGGAGTCACAGCGCCTTTTATAGCAATCTGTTCTAATGAAGATTCAATTGATCGAAGTTCGTCTGCGATTTCAGCATAAATATGGGACATACATTCCACCTCCTGCTTTTCCTGAGGAGAAACATGACCAAGAACGTAACGCTCTATGATACCGGATTCTATATATGCTTTAATGTCCATGCTAACAATAGCAAAATAAATAAATCTTTCAATGCACGTAAGGCGTATCGTGATCTAGTTTTCACAGTTCCCAAAGGTAGATCCAACTCGTCCGAAACTTCTTGTTGTGTATATCCTTTATAATATAAATACTCTAATATTTGCTGGTGTTCTTCTGGTAGCTTTTGCAGTAATTCGTTCAGTCCGATGGTATTGGTATTGAATGATTCACTGTTAGCAACCATATTACTTACGTCGTTCAGCTCATTTTGGATTGAGCCTCCGCCTCTTTTTTTCATTTGTCTCAATTTATCGATTGCTGTGTTTCTAGCAATATTGAGCATCCAGGTAAAAAAAGTTCCTTTGGAAGATTCGTAGGATTGAATATTTTTCCAAATTTTCACGAAAGCATCTTGCATCACATCTTCAGCCTGCTCTTGATCATTGACGATTTTTAAGCAAACTCCAAACAAAGCAGAAGAATAAGCATCGTATATTTTTTCGAATGCTTTGCTATCTCCTTGCTTCACTTGATCAATAGCGATATGTAATTCTGATTCTTTCAAAAAAGAGCTTTCGCGGTAAAAATAAGTAAAATTAATTCGTTAGTAATTTATTACGCCGAAGTAAGCGATCGAACAATTTTCTTCACCTTCTGCCGTGCTATGTTGTCGGTGATCCCTCATTTCGACAGGCTCAATGCAAGTTGCTTCCTCCAACATGCCGCAAGCCAGTGCGGCTTGAAAACCGGAAAATTCAAGGCCAGGGGTATTCTTTGTTGGTTTTTTTCAATTAACATTATTCTTCTTCTTTCTTTTTATCTCGGCTGAGTTTACTATTCGTCTCTGTTCTGGGCTCTCTCAGTGAAACGGTCTCTGCTCTCGCAACGAAGCGGTCTATGCTCTATCAGCGGAGCGGTCTATATTCTAACAGCGTAGCGGTCTACGTTCTATCAGCGTAGCGGTCTCTGCTCTCGCAACGAAGTGGTCTATGTTCTATCAGCGTAGCGGTCTAAATTAAATCAGTTACTTCACAATAACTTGATGTACTTCGATCGTGCCGTCGTTGGTTGATTCGATGTGGATGAAATAAGTACCCGGTGCAAGGTCAAGGATCCTGGAGCTTTGATCTACCTTGTCCCAAAGTATTCTTCCGGTTTGGTCGAAGAGGGAATAGGAGAGTTGTTCCTGTGAACTCATAACGTTAATCAGCTCGCCGCGTTGGATCGGATTCGGGTAGATCAGTACTTCCGTTTCGATCTTTGCCATCTGTAGCGGATAAGCAGTTGCCGTTCCGTCGGTATCGAATTGCGTCAGTCGGTAATAAGAGATCCCTGCGATCGGCTGAAGATCGGTCAATTGATACTCCAGACGTATTTCACTGTTTCCAGCTGCTGCTACAGTACCGATCTCTTCAAAGTTGATTCCATCAATGGTGCGTTCAACCAGGAAGTAATCTGAGTTCTTTTCGGAAGAGGTAGACCATGAAATGTCGACTATTTCGTTATTGATCACTTCAACTGCCAGATCCAACAATTCAACTGGCAATGGATTGTTCGGTGTTAAAGAGGCCAGTGCAAACGGACTAAAGGAAGTGACTGCACTTGCCGTACTCATGTATCCATCGGTTAAATTTCCATTCACATTTGCCTGACCATGATCTTGCCACATGGTTCCATCCCAGCGTGCAATGACTACTTCCGAAAGGTTAGTCATTACGTTACAATTCGGTGAGCTCCAGCTCAACCATACAGCAACGTCTGAAGTTCCCACGGTTCTGTCGATGATCCAGTAATCACACGTAGAGATATTGTTCAAGCTAGGTACTTTGGAAGCATGCGGATACAGCGCATTGGAGTTGGCTGGAAAATATTCACCGGTAAAAACATCCGTTACATTCGCTGGTGGATCGATCGCACAAGGCTGATAGCGTGTTCCTTTACCAACCGGGAAAGGAAAGAAATCATCTCCCACTTTTCTTACCGGACCATGCACGAATGAATCATTCGAAATGTTATTGGGCTCTACCTGCGCATTATCAAGGAATTGAAGGTAGTTGGTGGCTGTCGTGAAAATTCTTCCGGTGATAAAATCAACCTCAGTGACAATATCAAGTGGTGACAATAGCGTAAGATCGTTGTTTGATTTACTCATTCGAACACGACCCATTTGAGGGTTGAATCCACCCGTTCCGATGATCGTTTGATTATTCGCGCCTGAGAATACAGCATAGCCTGAATTACTTCCATTAACAGTTGTTGAGAAGCCATCCAGTACCACGTTTTGAAAAATCAGCGCATCGGCCGTATGAGAAAGATCAATATTACCTGTAGCGTTGTTGCGGATCGTCAATAAATTGTTGTAGTCATCATCATCCGTTCCTGCTAAATTCAATTGCCCGCTTCCTTCGTTCTGCAAGATGACCGGATTGTTGTATACATTTCCCCCAATACTCAGGTCGTTGGATGATCCCAGTTTAACAAACGTGCAATTGGCATTGGTCGTAACGCCATTTAAAAACAATTGAGGTGCATAAGCGGTCATGATCTCATTGATCACCATGTTTGGGCCTAATTTCAACGCTGCATTTGAATTCAAGAAATCAATGGTTGCGAATTTATTGCTGATCACGTTTTGCATTTCAAGGGTACCCCCTGCAAATCCACTCTGAGAACCCAAAACGGCATCCACCCAAAAAACGGTGTTTCCGCCATTCTCACCGAAGAATACCCCTTGTGAGCCGTTGTTGTCAAAACGCATCGTTCCTGTTAAATCCAAGGTAGCATTTGAGGCAGTAGCAAGGTGAATCGACCGGGGTGTATTGGCCCCATTGGTGTTGATATCGCAATTCAACATCCCGCTGATCAAGTTGTCGGGACTATTATAGGCAAAGTAAATGTCGTTGTTTGTAATTGGGTTGAGTGTTAGGATCCCTTGAACGGTGTCTGCTAAAACATTCCCTAGATAGAGATCGCCGTTACTATTATTGACAATCGTCGCTGTGCATGAACTGGTAAAACGATTGGAGCCAACCGAATAATCATCAGAAGCTCCTGTTTTATTGAATTGGCAGGTACCACTCATCACCGCACCATTCAAAAATAGGCGAGGAGTAGTCGCATCAATTCCATTGACAATTTCAGTGGAAGGACCAAAAATCAGTGAAGCGGTACCACTCAAAAAGTTGATCGTGTTTGAGGAGTTGTGAACGGTGTTTTTGAAGAGAAGTACCCCATCTACAAAACCAGCTCCACCAAACATGGCTCCTGAATTAAATGTGCTTTCGCCACCATTTTCTCCGAAGTAAATCCCAGATGAACCATTGTTTTCTAACGAAAGATTGGCATTGATCGTCGCAGTGGATCCTGTCTCCCTGGTGATATGGATCGATCTTGTTCCCGGAAGCGACATAGTTCCATTGTTTAGGGTCATTTGTCCGGAAATAATGTTTCCAAAACTGCTTTCTGCGAGACGCAATTGATTATCTGAGGTGAAATTGTAGACCGCGATACTTCCTAAAAACCGATCTGGATCTGCGGTGCCCAGAACGAGGTCACCTGAACCATTGTTGACCAGAAAACCATTGGACACGCTGGAGAAAATATTGCCTCCGTCAGAGAGATCATTTCCAGCACCTGTCTTGATCAAGGAATAGCTACTCTCAAATGTGGAACCGTTCAGGTACAGGCGACAAGATTCTGTTTGCACCATTTGATAAAAGGTTGAACTTGGTCCATAGATCAACGACCCGGTTGTTCCTGTGACATTAAAAAAGATCGGAGCATAGGTTTCCAGTCCGGCCCAAAGGAGCGTACCATTCACAAAACCATCCGTCTGGAATGCACCCATATTGGTGAGGGTACTTGATCCTCCGTTTTCGCCGAAAAAGATACCGCCTGAATTGTTGTTGTTCAACCGTATAGAGCC
>SBFR01000060.1 GCA_006227105.1 Bacteroidota bacterium | reverse complement strand
TAGTTCCAGTTCCTCGCATAATTCTCTAGTCGCATTTACGTAATATTCCATGGTTAAATCTGATGTAAACAAATATTGTTTATTCAGAACGTAACAATTTTACGTCCTGCTAACTTTTTTCATATTAGTTGATGAACCGGACAACTTTTCGCGAAGATCTTTCATGTCGGAGCTCACTTTATGTTCTACCACTTTCGCGTAAATCTGTGTTGTTCGAATACTACTGTGACCAAGCATAGAACTTACGGTTTCAATCGGAACCCCGTTGGCTAGAGTAACAGTTGTCGCAAAGGTATGTCGGGCAATATGTGTAGTGATCTTCTTTTTTATCCCGCATAGATCCGCTATTTCCTTCAGGTAAGCGTTGAAGCGCTGGTTGCTGTTCACCGGTAACAGTTTATTGTATTCAACACAGTACGGATGATTCTGATAACGTTGTGCGATTTCCATCGGAATAGGGAGGAGAGGAACACTTTCTTTTGTTCCTGTTTTTTGTCGGTTGGTACTTAGCCAGTATTCGCCATCAATCCCTATCGTTATTGCGTTTCGCTCAAACTTATAGATGTCGGAATAGGCAAATCCTGTGTAACAGCAGAAAATAAAGACATCACGCACTTCTTCCAGTCTTGGAGCGAAGAGCTTCTTATTCATGATCGTATCCAGTTCCTGTTGTGTCAGAATTTCACGATCCGGACTGCTGTAAGAGCATTTAAACGAGTTGAACGGGTTATGTGGTATCCAATCCAATCCTACGGACATTGTCATGATCTTTTTAAGGTTTTTAATGTATTTGTGTGCTGTGTTGCTTTGGAGGCCATCTACGGTAAGTAAATAGTGCTCAAATTCGGTGACAAATGCCAGGCGAATTTCTTGAAGAGGTTTGTCTTTGATCTTGTACTGGTGTTGCATGAATGCCAATACTTTGTTTTTCGTGATCTCGTAACGAGTATGTGTTTTCTTTACCACTTTCCCAACTTTCACTTTTTCAGCCATTTTCAAGTTGTGATATTCGAATGCTTCAACGATAGTTTTGTGATTCGGATTTACTTCAATGCCCAGGAGTTTATTCTTCAGATCCTTTGCGGTACATTTTTCTCCACGAGCTGCATAATTGAGGAAGTGTTCTTCAATTTGATTACGCAGTTTACTGAAGTAAACATTAATGAGTTGTGCATTGGGTGCAGTGGATCTCACTTTCATCTGTCTGGGATCCCATTGCGCTTTGGTAATGGAATGTGAAGTGACAAATTCGGTTTTCTTGCCATCTACGAATATGCGAACGTAGATCGGAATAAGGTCTCCATTTTTCCTTTGTTCATTGATTCGGAAACGAATTGTTAATCTTTGCTTTGTGCTCATGATTCACGTTTTAAAAAGTTAATAATTGGTGAATCGCTCTATCAGTTGACAGTACGGGTTAAAACTCCATCAAATCAATCTATAGCAACAAAAAGGGTGAACACATGAATCCTTTGTACAGTCTGTCTTTCGAGGATTTCTGTCAACAAAAAACGCAAAAAAATCTGTTGACAGTTTAGTTGACAGCAGGGTTGTTGTTTTTTGGTTTTAATTGTTTTTGTTGAAGGATTGGAATTTCCTGTTTCCCTTGAAATTTGGGTATAAATGAAAAAAGCCACCTTGCTAGGTGGCTTTTTTTGTGATCCCGCTGGGGCTCGAACCCAGGACCCATACATTAAAAGTGTATTGCTCTACCGACTGAGCTACGGAATCATTTCCTTTTGGGAGTGCAAATATAGCCGTATTATTTTTTATTGCAATTTTTTTTACCCGAATTTTTAACCTGAATTTATAAGCCATTGATATGCAAGCCTGAAGCCACCATAATTTTTGCCTAACTTTGATAAAAATCAATCGAGGTGAACAAAATTATTCTAGTTGGCTTTATGGGTTCGGGGAAATCGACCATAGGTAAGAAACTGGCAAAATTGCTCGATATACCCTTTATTGATTCTGATCTTGAAATTGAACGCACCACAGGAATGTCCATCGGAGAGATCTTTTCAATTCACGGAGAGGGCTATTTCCGAAATCTTGAGCGTTCATTTATCCTTTCATTGCCTGAATCAGATTTTGTTCTCGCAACTGGAGGAGGGATGCCATGTGTTGCAGATAACATGTCCCTTTTAAATGAATTGGGTACGACATTGTACCTTCAAAGATCAGCAAAAGAGCTTGCACAGCGATTAAAGCAAGCTAAAAATCAGAGGCCCTTGCTTGAAGGATTGTCTGAGACAGATTTGCTTCAATACATCGATACAAAGCTGGCCGAGCGAGAAGAATATTATCGAATGGCACATTTTATACTGGAGAGAGAGGAGCAGGATCCAAGGATCATTCATCAGTATCTTCAACCCCAAAGAAATTCATGACTCCCTCATCGTCTTCTTTTCTGATCAAAAAATAAAAGACGACACAACTCACTGCCATGATCAAAAAGGAGATCTTATCAAAGGTGCTTATGTCACTTTTAAAGTACTCATATCCCAGTAAGAACAGAACTGCAATTACATTTACAAGTAAGGGGATCAGCGTAAAATAAATGAAAGACTTCATTTTTCGGTACAACAAAATGAGGCCGACAAGGAAAGCGATCCAAGTGAACAATCGAAGGTATTGATAGAACATCAAAGAATCAATGAATCTTCCTGGCTCGAAACCGAGTTGAACTCCCCTTTGGTCAATAATTTCTTCGACAGGAATTTCTTTCGTGCTTATAATGAGTTCTATCTGAGAGAAGGCAATAAGAGAGGCCACCGACCAAACCATGAAAAGGATCCAGAAAACCAAGTTGATATAAAAAGTAACCTGAGTAAATGGATCGGCGATCTCATCTCCTAAGATCAACTGTCTCATTTTAATTAAAACAGTTGTTTCCTTTTTATTCTCTGCTTGATATTTATTACTCAATGATGACATCCTTTGTGTAAAATTGCAAATATTTGCCTGATTAGTATAATGGAAGAGTTTTTAAAGGATACATATTTTCTGGATTTCCATTCGCCTGTTTACGATGAATACTGTGAGAAAATCGTTCAGAATGGGGACCAAACACTTTTGGCAGTGCAGATGTATAATTTAGTTCGTGAGTCTTTTCTATATGATCCGTACCATCTTGATCTTAGACCATCTGCGTTGGTTGGGTCTGAAATTATTCGAAAAGGAAGGAGAGCTTGGTGTGTTGAAAAAGCGATCGTGCTTGCCGCATGCGCACGAAAATTCAATATACCTTCCCGTCTGGGGTATGCAATTGTAACCAATCATATAGGCGTAGAAAAACTCACGAGATATCTTCGAAGACCCGAGATCGTTTTTCATGGATTTGTTGAGCTCTATTTGAATGATAAGTGGATCAAATGCACTCCGGCCTTCGATTCTAGAATCTGTAGAATTTCAGGGGTTGCTCCTTTGGAATGGAATGGAAAGGATGACTCAATGTTTCAGGAATTTGATCAAGGGAAAAAGTTTATGGAATACCTTCATTACTATGGTACCTATAGTGATGTCCCTGTGATGTTGATGAATGAGGAAATGAAAAAGTATTATCCCCATTTGTTTGAAGAAGAAATCAATTCAAAGGAATTTTCATTCCACCATCTGTAAATATCAATCAATGATCACCACCAGATAACGGGATACTTTCCAGAAATCCCGAGCGTTCAAGATCTTGATCTTGGTGTTTTTTCCAGTGGGAATCAGTTTGTAGGACGTCGATGGATGATCAGTGATAAACTTTACATCAGAACCTTCAATGAATATCTCAGATTCTTCTGTCAGATCGACCTGGGCAAAATACTTCTGATTGAAATTGTCCATTAAATGGATCTTTTTGCCGATCCCGATAAATCCATTTTTACGTTCGATCACCTTGTTCTTCACCAATTCATCTTCCGTTCCATAGGTATAGAACACCTTATTGAGTTCTTCAGTCAGTTCTTCAACCATTTCAGCTTTCTCCTGGTAGGCATCAAATAATCTTGAATATGCTTTGTCTAAAGCGTTCAGATCGCCTTGAAGTACTGCTATTTGTTCATCTTTTTCCTGAATGGATTCAAGTAATGACTGGATCATATTTTCGAGTTCCTTGATCTTCAGGTTATTCTTTTTAAGCTGATCATTCAAGAATTTTACCTTCTTCAGATTCTCTTCCCTTAAATAGTTTATATGGTTGATCTGCTCAAGGATCCAGTCCTTTTCATCTTGAGAAAGCTCACCATCTTTAGAGATCAATCGGATTTCATCCTTCTTTAATTCAATTGCTGCCAGGTTTTTCTGGATCTCTGAGAAAAATGTTAATGATTCATTGATCATCGAATCTTTGGCGGCTGATTCTTTTTCGAGTTGAGCGATCTTCTTTTCTAGTTCGTTATCTTCTCCTGCTGAATTAGAATCAGTAGTACAGGATTGAATTGTAAAAAGTATGATAATGAAAAGTGGGATCGAATAACGCATACTATTGTTTTAGTTATTGTAAAGATAATCCTTCATGCACAAATCGTATCTTTGAAACAAATATAAATGTATGAAAAACATCCTATTGACACTCGGTCTTCTTAGTACATGTTTCCTGGTATGGTCACAGAAAGTGCATTATACCTTGGGAATGTCTAAGCCTCAAAACCATTATTTTGAAGTTGAAATGGATCTTGAAGGGTTCAAGGAAAAAGTGCTTGAAGTGAAAATGCCTGTATGGGCTCCGGGATCATATTTGGTGAGAGAATTTTCTAAAAATGTCAATCTGGTAAAAGCTTTTGATGAAAATGGAAAAGCAATAGGTGTGAAGAAAACTTCCAAAAATACCTGGTCAATTTCGAAAGGAAAGGCTTCGAAAGTGAAGGTGAAATACGAGGTTTATTCCTTTGAATTATCGGTAAGGACAAGCTTTCTCGATCTCACTCATGGTTTTGTAAGTGGATCGGGTGTTTTTATGTACGTGAATGGACATAAAGATCGTTCAGGAACTTTGGAGATTATTCCTTATAAGGATTTCAATCAAGTAACGACAGCAATGACACGGTACCAGAAGCATGGTTTCAATTATTCATTTGCCAGTTATGATGAATTAGCAGATTCGCCAATTGAAATTGGAACTCAGGAAGTATTTTCTTTTACAGCAGCAGGAGTAGAACATACAGTGGCAATGTATGGTCCAGGTAATTACAACATTGAAGTTTTACAAAAGGACATGGCAAGGATCGTAGAGTCTGCTACGGGAGTTTTTGGTCAGAATCCAAATAAAAATTATGTTTTCATCATTCACAATGTTGTGGACGGGCAAGGAGGACTTGAGCACACCAGCTCAACAACATTAAGTGTGAACAGATGGACCTACACAGGCAGCGCATATATCGGATTCCTTTCGCTTGTGGCTCATGAGTATTTCCACCTTTGGAATGTTAAACGTATCAGACCAATCGAATTAGGACCATTTAATTATGATGAGGAGAATTACACCAGTCTTCTTTGGGTGATGGAAGGATTCACTTCTTATTACGATGAATTGCTTTTGTTGAGGGCAGGCTATTATGACCCGAATGAGTATCTCAGCAAATTAGAGAATACGATCAATTATGTGGAAGGATCAGTGGGGTCTCGTGTTCAACCGCTTGCACACTCAAGCTATGACGCATGGATCAAAGCATATCGTCCAAATGAAAATAGTGCAAATACCACCATGACCTATTATTCCAGAGGAGCAGTTATGGCGGCTTTATTTGATATGATGATCATTAGTCATTCGAAAGGAGAGCAAGGACTTGATCATTTTTTACAAGCACTTTACGACAAGTTTTATGTAAAGCAGAAAAGAGGTTTCACGGAAGATGAATTCCGCGCTGAGCTGGAAAGATTCACTGGAAAAAGTATGAAGGAGTTTTTCGAAAAGTACATTCACGGGACAGAAATTCCGCCTTACAATGAGATCTTCAAAGAAATTGGATTTGGGGCTGAGTATAAAGGAGTCGCTACCCCTTCGTTTGGTGCTTCTTTAAGACAAGATGGTGGAAACTTGATCGTGCGATCGATCAGAGCAGGTTCATCGGCTGAAGAGGCAGGGTTGAGCGTAAATGATGAGATCCTAGCATATGGTGATTTCAGAGCTGACCAAAAAGGACTTGAGGCAAGGATTGCAGAAATGAAAGAAGGGGATGAATTAGAGTTATTGGTCTCCAGAGACGACCGTCTTATGAAGCTTATGGTTAAGATCAGCTTGTATGAGAAGCCTTCTTTTCACTTCATTCCGATGAAAAATGAACCGCAAAAAGACTTATTGAATTACTGGTTAAGAACGATGTGATGAAGTACTTGTTGATTTTCGGATCGATTCTACCTTTTCTGGCAGTCAGTCAAGCAATAGTGGAGCCTGTTTTGTTGCCAAAACCAAAGGGGATCTTCGCTATTTATGATCAGTGTGAACCTTCAATAGCCATCCACCCAAAAGACCAGAATATTATTGCAGCTGGGTCGATCTTGAATGGGTATTATTATTCGAAGGATGGAGGTAAAACCTGGAAATCAAAACGCTTAAAAAGTAAATATGGTGTTTGGGGAGACCCTGTGATCATGTTCGATGCTCTCGGAAAGCTTTATTATTTTCATTTAGCGAATTACAAGAAAACCTATTGGATTGACAGAATTGTTTGTCAGAAAACGGAACAGGTCGATAAGAAATTTGATCAGGGCACATTTCCGGAGCCGGATGCACCAAAAGCACAGGACAAACATTGGACTTGTGTCGACCCTGCTACGAATACGATCTACATGACCTGGACTCAATTTGATGTATATGGTTCAGAAGAACCAACGGATTCATCCATTATCCTTTTTTCAAAATCGACAGATCAGGGAAACACCTGGACAAAACCTAAAAGGATATCCTTTTACGCCGGAGATTGTGTTGATGACGACAATACAGTTGAAGGGGCAGTGCCTGCGGTAGGTCCGAATGGAGAATTGTATGTGACCTGGTCCGGTCCGAAAGGATTGGTTTTTCAGTGTTCAATGGACAAAGGTGAAACCTGGATGCAAAAAGAAAGCTTGATCATGGATCATGTGGGAGGGTGGACTTTTGACGTGCCGGGTATTAATCGCTGTAATGGTTTGCCTGTGCTGAGTTGTGATTTGAGTAATGGACCTCATAAAGGAAGATTATATCTGAATTGGATCGATGATCGAGATCCTCAATCAGCAAAAGAAAACTGGATATCAATCTCAGACGATAAGGGCAAGTCCTGGTCATCACCGATCAAAGTAGGTACTGACACCACAGGATCGGATCAATTCTTCACATGGATGACAATTGATCAATCAACAGGATATTTATACTTCGTTTATTATGATCGCAGAAATGATCGTCAAAAATTGAATCAGACAGATGTGTATTTGTCTGTGTCCAGAGATGGAGGAAAATCTTTTGTTGACCACAGGTTGACGAATACTCCCTTTATTCCATTCAAAAAGGTGTTTTTTGGAGACTACCTCAATATTTCGGCAGTGAATGGGGTAATTTCTGCAATATGGCCAAGAATGGATGCAGGAAAGATCACTTTGTGGACCAGCACTGTGCTGGAATCAGAACTTCCTAAGTAAGTTTTCGAATTATTTTTTCGTGTTCAGGATATTCCTTTAGAAGATCATCTGCGGTAAAGAGCTCAAAATCCCTGAAATCAAATCCTGGTGCAACAGCGCATGAAACCAGTGCATAGTTTTCTTCAGATTCATTTTCCAGGTTCGATCCGAAAATGGTGTTTCCTGACACTAAGGCAAAAGACCGTACGTCATTATTGTTTTCTCTTCCCAGCTTTATGCATCTGTAGCCGTTATGATCAAGAGTGTGAATGTTCAATGTGCTTCCTTCATGAAAATACCACAATTCATCACTTTTGATGCGATGCAATCTGGAAATGTTTTGACCCGTGATCAGAAAATAGATGGAAGTCATCAGGTTTCGATTATTTTCAAGCACTTGATTCGAACGATACGTTTCCTTATAAAATCCACCTTCAGGATGAGGTTGTAATTCAAGAATATCTATCAGTTCTTTTACTCTTTCGTTCATATTAATCGATTGGCCCTTTGATAAACTGGGTTCCCTTTTTTGAAACGTTCGGGAAGAAATATTTGAAATCTATGCTGAGGTATGATCCGTCTACCTCTCCGTAGATGGTGGTTTTATAGCCTTGGTATTTGTATTGTGCCACCATGGTGAAAAGAGGAGCAAAAGGAACTCTTCCGGATCCACCGAGATAGAAGAATCCATTTTTTTCTGTACGGTATTCAAATCCGAAATTCGCATTTAGGTCAAATCCCATTTTATGAAGAACTCTTCCGGTATGTGTAAATGAATAGGATCCTCCTGGCAGTGTTAAAATGCCGACGTCGGTTGGTTTGAAATTAAAAGCAACACCAAGTGATGCATTCATGTAGATCTGTTCACTCATTTGAACATAGACAAGACCATTCAAAGGAATATCATACGCAATGAAAGATAGGTCGTTTGTCGCATAGACATTGGAGTCAGGAACGGCCATGTCGATATTGAAATTACGCTGTACAAAATTGATCCCTGTCTCAATGGCAATCAATTTGGTAATCCCCGCTCGAACGGTTCCACCGAAAGAGTACCCTATTTTTTGTTGAATAGAGGTTGTGAAACCATCCAAACTTAGGTCCGTCGTTGGTTCACCGATGAAACGGGTAGGGAAGACAGGACTGACTTTTAGTCCAAAATAGGAAGGAAACTTCTCTTTTTTTTGAGAAAACCCAATAAATGATCCCGTCAAAATGATCACCAGAAAAATCGAGAAAAGTTTCATACTTGGATTCACAACGCGAAGAAAGTGATTTTATTCCGTTCTAATGGTCTTTATTGACCGATGTGTCTGTTTGGCTGTGCGAATTGAGTTTTTCCTGAGCTTTGCAGTAACCAATGATTGCAAGGGTCATCACAACAGCAGAAAACAAGATCAATGAAGAACGTAAAATTTTAAAAGGAATCAAGGGTTTCTTATGTTTTCCCTCGACTACAAAATTGATGCGTTCCACCTTTTTGTAATCCTTGTTATGAATGGCAAATAACCAGATAGGTTGACCTCGCTTTTCATCTTCAGCACGTTCGTGCCAAATGTTTTGAGCATTGAGTTCAGTTTCAAAAGATTCTGCTCTTTTAGGATCCGTGAATCTGAATACAATGTATTTTGGATTTTCAGGATGTTGAACATAGTTCACAAATCCCAAATCAATTCGATGGTCAACAGGATTTTCCATGTTTATTCAGAGATCCATGTTGTTGTATACTCAATTGGTTTTCTGTGCGCTTTTGGCCATTCGATCGACGGGTACCCAATATAAAAAAGTCCAATGCACTTATCCTTGTCTCCTATCTGGAGGAATTCGTTCATCTTTTGATGATAAATGAGCTTTGGCGTGGCCCAGAATCCTCCAATTCCATATGCAGTGCAGGTCAGGTGCATGTTCTGTATTGCACAAGCTACAGCTTCAATTTCTTCGAGTTCAAGGATCTTTTCCGATGGATCACGCTCCATACAAACCGCAATGATTGCTGAGGCCTTCAATGGTCTAGTGATCATTTTTGCCAGCTTCATATCATTCTGCTGCTCTTTAGGAGTTAATTCAAGATAGGTTCTGCTAAGGAAATCACTCAATTTTTGTTTTCCAGCTCCTGTGAATACTTTAAATCTCCATGGTTGCGTATTCCCATGAGTAGGTGCCCATTGAGCGTTGTTCAGGATCAATTCGATCTGTTCTCGGTGAACCTCTCTGTCTGAGAATTGTTCGGGGTAGATCGTTCTTCTGTTTCTGATAAGATCTGTGATCTCTGAAAGATTGAATCGCATGAATTTTCTTTTTGCAAAAATACTAAATTGGTGCAAGTGGAAATGACAAAACTATGAGACTAACATTCGATTCTCCTTTTACCTTAACATTTACAATTGCGGCAGTTCTAATCTTTTTTATTGCGCCCATTGGATCAGATTGGAGTGGGTTTTTCATTTTAAGTGGTGTTACGCATTACGATAATCCTGTTTGGTATGCGAGCTTTCTTGGCTACACACTTGGACATGCATCTCTTGAGCACCTAGTCGGTAATTTATCCATCTTTCTATTGCTTGGGCCAATACTCGAACACCGTTATGGGACGAAGAAAATGATAATAATGTCCACGATTACAGGAGTTACTACGGCGATCTTTCATGTACTTTTCTGGGATGAAGGACTTTTAGGGGCAAGTGGTTTGGTGTTCATGTTTATTATCCTAAGCTCCCTTTCCCACAGCCGCTCAGGAGAAATACCTCTTTCATTCATCTTGATCGTTCTATTGTATCTGGGAAATGAGATCTACGCATCGTTTGAAAACGATCAGATTTCACAGTTTGCGCATATTGCGGGAGGAATAGCCGGAGGGGCCTACGGTTTGTACGACCGTTGATCAGCGTCGGTATTGTTCCATTTCTTCCCGTGCCTTCTTGATATAGAAAAAGGTTTTGTCAATGGTTTCATACTGTCCATTGGGCATGGGAGTCAGGGCAGGGGCAGCAACAACATATCCCATTTCATCGATCAGGATGTAATAAGGAAAAGTTGATACTTTATATAATTTGAAAACAGGAGATTTTTCATCGAGTGTAAATTTCTCCCATGGAATTTTGTCTAACTGGCTTTTTGCAACAGAGTCCATGCTCTTTTCAGGACATATCGTGATGAAAGTAACATCCTTATTGTATTGCTCATAGAGTTTGATCAATGGATCTGTTTGGATAACGGATTTCTGACTTGTCGGATCGAAGAAATGAATGTAAAGATGTTTATCTCTGTAATTCAACAGCGTTTTCATCTCTCCTTGAAGGTTAGCGGCTGCAAAGTCAGGGGCCTTCCCACCGGGAACAAGATCTGTTAGACGAATGATCATGTTCTTCGCTATTATACCGTTTGACTGAAACAAAGGAGTCGTAGAAACGCTATCCAGAATTGTAAGAATATTAGTCTGTGGATATTCACCTGTATAAAAAGCTTCTCCAAGTGCTTTGATCATTACCATTTCTCTGATCCTCATATTGATCAGCGTGTATTCACTGCCAAGTGCCCGCATGATCAATGTTGGACTACTTTTTAAAATACCGAGGTATACCCTGTTATTCGTTTCCATTGGGAGACGAGGCATCATTTTTTCATAGAAAGTTGAAACATATCCCATGTATGCATCATTCCTGTAGGACACAGGGAAGTTCTTTATGTAAAAATCATGCTTCTCATACCTGTTCCTGTCTGCGGCATGTTGAATGTTGTCCAGAGATGCAATTGAAAAACGAATAAAGGTCATAAAATACACGTCAGAAGA
>SBFR01000111.1 GCA_006227105.1 Bacteroidota bacterium | reverse complement strand
GTTAGCCCTCCGTTACTGATCGAGCTCAGGTAATCTGCCACCGTAAATGCCGCTGTTTTCTTGGAATTGGTGTAGATGTATAACTCGGAGTTCCATAAGGTGCCGAGGATGTTTGCGGTGCTAGCCGGATTAAATAAAGGTGTATTTCCTCCACGATACCAAGCATAAGAACCTTTAAGTGGTGATGAAACAGCTATTGTAGGGTCCGTCGGTGGCGCAGGGGTTGGTGCTTGTTGAGAATATGAATACCCTTCAAGCACAATAAATAGTAGTATAAATTGTTTTTTCATGGTTTATTTGATCAATGAAATAAACCCTTGTTTAGTTATGTTTTTAATTTTGAAAAAATAGAAATAAACCCCCTCATGAAGATCCTCATTATTAATCTTACCGCTCCAAAGAAATCCATTTTCATCTGAATCAAATACCTTATTCCCCCATCGATTGATTATCACAACACTACACTCATTTTCATTTGTAATGCAATAGTTTGAAAAATCGATTGCATCATTATTCCCATCATTATTTGGGGTGATAATATTCGGCAACTCAGGTATAGAAACTTTTTGAATGGTTACTCCATCAATGTAATAATATGATTGCCCAGTACCGTCTTGCCAACCCGTATTTGGTTTCGTACAAATTGTATCCAAATGAAATTCAAGTGTATCTCTAAAATTACCTATGGTAACATACTTTTCATTTCCTTCTGCAATATAATAACCTTCAACTTTCACCCAATCCTTGCTCTCAATAACAAAATCTGGGGAAACAATATCAGGGGTTGCAACTATGGGTCGAAAACATTCAGCATGTAAATTTTCTCCAGAAAACTTTAATCCTATGTTTTTAACCGCATATCCACCAACTGAATCCGCTAGCGATATAAAAAAATTAATTCTATAAACAGAATCCTTTTCTAAACCGTTTATTGCTTGCTGCACATACTCCCTGTAATAGGTAGTATAACTTCCATTAAAGCACTGATTTAGCACGCCCCATGAATATAAATTTGCTCCAATACCAATATAAGCTTCACCTGAATACGGCTCTTGAAAACCAAATACATTTGAGGGCACATTAACATCGGTACTTATACTACAACTATTAAAATAGTCTGATGTTGCGTCCTTTGTGGGAATATACCAATTATTGCAGTTGTTTAATTGATAGTCACCTGGTGTTGATGCTGCGGTAGGGCAATTTGAATATTCTTCGAAATCTCCATTAAGTATCTGACCATGCAAGGTTAGATTAAAAAGAAAACAAAGTAATAATATCAATTTGGACTTTGGCACTTATTTCTATTTGAATTAAAATACAAACAAGGAGTTCTTGTTTAAACTTAGTTATTTTCTCCCGATTTCGTTCGGTGAGCAAACGTACACACTTTATCTATCTGATAGACGAAGGTGTAAAGTTAGAGGTTGGAAGGCAAACTATATTAAAATTGAGCTGCGCGGTTCATTGGCTAGAGGTCTTAGCATTAAGTGAATTGGTTTACTATTGTTGAAATTTTTAATTTCAACAATACCGCACAAATTTTCAAGGTAAAGAAACACTTAAAGAAAAAACCCCGACTCAATGGTCGGGGTTTATCTTGTGGTAAAATAAAAACGGCACAATTATTAACCACTACAAGATTATATTCTAGCTACATCTGACTCGGGACAAGCTCTCGCCGAATGTGTAGCGCTAGTTCCTAGCCGCTACACATTTCACATGCGTCTGGATTGTCCAGTGAACATGCAATGGCTGCTTGTTGTTCTTCGATTGATTGAGCTGTTGGCTCCTGAACCACATTCTTGTCTACCGTGAACTTGATCGCATCCGTAGCTGCTTTTGTTCTTAAATAGTACATTCCTGTTTTCAATCCTTTTTCCCATCCGTAGAAGTGCATTGAAGTCAGCTTACCGAAGTTTGCGTTCTCCATAAAGATGTTCAACGACTGAGACTGACAGATATAAGCTCCACGGTCAGCTGCTTGATCGATGATCGCTTTCTGAGAGATCTCCCACGCAGTTTTGTAAAGCTCCTTCAAGTACTGAGGAATCTCATTGATGTTTTGGATCGAACCATTTGCAGCCATGATCTTTTGACGCATGTCTTTGTTCCAAAGTCCTTCTTTCACAAGATCCTTCAATAGGTGCTTGTTTACAATGATGAATTCACCAGACAATACACGACGTGTATAGATGTTTGAAGTGTATGGTTCAAAACATTCGTTGTTTCCAAGGATCTGAGCTGTAGATGCTGTTGGCATTGGAGCTAACAACAATGAGTTTCTAACCCCATGTGTTTTCACTTCTTCTTTCAGGATATCCCACTCCCAACGATCTGTTGGAGTAACTCCCCACATATCGAACTGGAAGATCCCTTTTGAAGTTGGAGAACCAGCAAATGTTTCATATGCACCATGCTCCTTCGCAAGATCTTTTGATGCTGTCATTGAAGCATAGTAGATCGTTTCGAAGATCTCTCTGTTCAATGCACGCGCTTCATCTGATTCAAACGGGAATCCCATCATGATGAAAGCATCTGCCAACCCCTGTACACCCAAACCAATTGGTCTGTGACGCATATTAGAATTTTTCGCTGCTTCAACCGGGTAGTAATTCTCGTCGATGATCTTGTTCAGGTTCAATGTTGCCTGATAAGTAACTTCAAATAATTTGTCGTGGTCGAATGTCTTGTCTTCATTCACATACTTAGGCAATGCAAGCGAAGCAAGGTTACACACTGCGATCTCATCCGGAGCAGTATACTCGATGATTTCTGTACACAAGTTTGAAGACTTGATCGTTCCAAGGTTCTGCTGGTTTGATTTTGAGTTCGCAGCATCCTTGTACAACATGTATGGTGTACCTGTCTCGATCTGAGATTCAAGGATCTTAAACCATAGGTCTTGAGCCTTGATCGTCTTGCGTCCCTTTCCAGCTTTTTCGTATCCTAAATACAATTTTTCGAACTCTTCACTGTGTGTATCAGCAAGACCCGGACACTCATGCGGACACATTAATGTCCAGTCACCGTTCTCTTTAACACGCTTCATGAAAAGATCCGGAATCCAAAGTGCATAGAATAAGTCTCTTGCACGCTGCTCTTCCTTACCGTGATTCTTCTTAAGATCAAGGAAATCAAAAATGTCAGCATGCCAAGGTTCCATATAGATCGCGAAAGAACCTTTACGCTTTCCTCCACCTTGATCAACGTAACGAGCTGTATCATTGAAAACTCTCAACATTGGTACAATACCATTTGAGGTTCCGTTTGTTCCCTTAATGTACGATCCGGTAGCGCGGATATCGTGAATAGACAACCCAATACCACCAGCTGACTGTGAAATCTGAGCGCATGATTTCAACGTGTCATAAATACCGCTGATACTGTCTTCCTTCATTGTTAACAAGAAGCATGAAGACATTTGTGGTTTTGGTGTACCTGCGTTGAATAACGTTGGTGTTGCATGTGTAAACCAACCTTCTGACATCAGGTTATATGTTTTGATCGCCCCTTTGATATCGTTCTTGTGAATACCCACAGAAACACGCATCAACATTTGTTGAGGTCTTTCAGCGATCATTCCATCCAACTTCATCAGGTAAGAACGAGTAAGTGTTTTAAACCCGAAATAGTCGTAACGGAAATCTCTATCGTAAATAATACTTGAATCCAAAACATCTTTGTTGTCCATGATGATCTGATAGACATCATCAGCGATCAAAGAAGCTCTTTGGTTGGTCTTTGGATCAATGTAATTGTACATGTCCTCCATTACCTCAGAGAATGTCTTTTTGGTTTCCTTGTGAAGATTTGAAACTGCAATTCTCGATGCCAGCAATGCATAATCTGGGTGATCGATCGTTTTTGCCGCTGCAACTTCAGCCGCCAGGTTATCTAAATCTGTGGTGTGTACTCCATCGTACAACCCCTCGATCACCTTCATCGCTACAACTTCAGGTGATACAAGCGGATCAAGTCCGTAACACATCTTCATGATCCTTGCGGTGATCTTGTCGAACTTTACAGCCTCTTTTCTTCCGTCTCTTTTTACTACATACATGGGCGCTCGTTTATCTTGTTAACGTAATAGTTTGGTTAGTTATAACATCTTTAAAAATCCTCATCCAATGAGAATGTCTGGTTTTCTTTTCCGGCAAGTACACCCGCTTTCTGGTATTCTCCCACTCGCTTTTCGAAGAAGTTTGTTTTTCCCTGGATCGAGATCATATCCATGAAATCGAATGGGTTGGTTGCGTTGTACACTTTTTCGTTTCCTAATTCAACCAACAGACGGTCGGCAACGAATTCAATGTACTGAGACATCAATTCACTGTTCATTCCGATCAATTTCACTGGAAGTGCATCCAAGATGAATTCCTTTTCGATCTCAACAGCATCCATGATGATTTCCTTCACTTGTTGTTTAGGAAGTTTATTGATCAGGTGCTTTGTATAAAGCAAACAAGCGAAATCACAGTGTAGACCTTCATCTCTTGAGATCAACTCATTAGAGAAAGACAATCCTGGCATCAAACCTCTTTTCTTCAACCAGAAGATCGAACAGAAAGAACCTGAAAAGAAAATTCCTTCAACAGCAGCAAAGGCAACCAATCTTTCAGCAAACGAACCATTTTCGATCCATCTCAAAGCCCAATCTGCTTTTCTGCGAACACAGTCAAGTGTGTCGATCGCATTGAACAAATAATTCTTATCGTTCGTGTCCTTGATGTAAGTATCGATCAGAAGTGAATAGGTTTCTGAGTGAATGTTTTCCATCGCAATCTGAAAACCATAAAAGAATTTTGCCTCAGTATACTGAACTTCAGACAAGAAATTCTCAGCAAGGTTCTCATTTACAATACCGTCAGAAGCAGCAAAGAATGCAAGTACATGCTTGACAAAATGTCTTTCATCATCATTCAACTTGTTTTCCCAGTCGATCAAGTCTGGTGAAAGATCGATCTCCTCTGCCGTCCAGAAGCTCGCCTCTGCCTTCTTGTAAAAAGCCCAAATGTCATCGTGTTGAATCGGAAACAACACGAAACGACTCTTGTTCTCTTCCAGGATCGGTTCTGTTTGTTGTGCCATTTTTGTTTTTTTAAAGTGTATATTTTCCTAAGGTGAGGAATCAGATTCTTCACCGATTGTTCTATCCTTAAACTCTTTGTTTCCTCTCTTGTGTGGTAGCAGACTGGTCTGTTCCCGTTTGTTAGTTGAGGCATACAAAAGTTGTCAAAAAACTAACCTTTCGCAATTAAAGAAATTCACATTGAGAGTAGGTTATTAACATCCCAAAAGCGAAACCCTTTAATGACAACGGATAGGGACTTTATCAACATGTATTTTAAAAATATTCACAGCGAAAATGACTGTGTTTGTCGATAAATTTTTTCCGTTCGTCAAACCCCTGACTCCAAAGCACTTCCGAGTCGGTTCTATAAAATTACGGCCCTTTTTACCCTTTTTTAATTTTTAATTTTTGTTATTTTAAACAACAAAAAGTTGATAAGCCCATGATGGTCAGTAAGGTAGGGAAAAGCAGCGTTTCACCACTAAATTTTTGGTTGAAATTCATCTCGCCACTGTTCGATCTGATCTATCCAAAACAATGCGCGATCTGTTCAATTGAGTTGTCGCAACAAGACGAATTGATTTGTTACTTCTGTGAAAACGATCTACCAAAAACGCATTTTGAGAATTATTCTGAACCAACGCCTCTAGACCAACTTTTCTGGGGTAGAGTAAAGATCGATAAAACATTTGCTCCTTATTATTTTGAGAAAGAAGGGCCAATTCAAAAGTTACTTCATCAGTTAAAATACGGTCATAAACCGAAGCTGGGAATAAAATTGGGAGAATTGATTGTCAAAAATGCTCAGCCAAAACTTTTCCAGGGGATCGACGCCATTTTTCCGGTACCCATTCACTATCGAAAAGAATTTCAAAGAGGCTACAACCAAAGCAGAGCTCTATCAAAAGGAATTTCCCTACATACCGGTATCCCAATAGATGAACGTTTTCTGATCAAGCAAAAACACACTAAGAGTCAAACCAAAAGAAACAAATGGCTGCGATGGGAGAATGTTCAAGAAACCATCACAGCTGTAAATGGTCTTAACCATAACTACAGCCACATCGTGATCGTTGATGACGTGATCACTACAGGCGCTACTTTAGAATCACTCATCAGCGTAATTCAGAAGAATTATCCCGAACTTCGCATTAGCGTAATCAGTTTTGCGCTCACAAAATGATGAAAGAAAAATTCCTGATCGTTGGTGGCGGTCTATCGGGGGTGGCCATAGGTTATCATTTGATCCAAAAAGGCATGGATGTCACCCTTATTGACGATCAAAACAATCAAAGTTCGATCGTTGCCGCCGGCATGATCAATCCGCTGGTATTCCGACGAATGACCAAATCGTGGCGGGTGGATGATTTTATCCCGTATTGCGAAGTGTTTTATTCATCATTGGAGAAACAGGCCGAAAGATCCTTTTTCCACCCGATCACGATACGACGATTTTTTTCATCACAACAGGAAAAAGATTTCTGGACTACGAAACAAGTACTACCAGAGTTTTCTCCTTATATGGAAATGCTCACGGAAAGAGACTTGAATTTCAATGATGAGGGGATTCTGAATGAATTTGGATCTGGAAAGGTCAAGAAATCTTTCTGGATAGACACCAACCAATTTCTGAATGCGGTAAAAGAAGTTATCCATACGCAGGGCACTTTAATTTCAGAGCTGTTCGATCATTCGAAATACGATGCTGCATCCACAACTTATAAGGGAGAGCAATTTTCATCTGTAATATTCTGCGAAGGTTATAGGTCCAGATTTAATCCTTTGTTTTCCTACCTTCCCGTACAATCAACCAAGGGAGAATTAATGGAGATCAACTGTCCGGGTCTTGAAACAACAGAGTCATACAACAGAAAATGCTTCGTCCTTCCAATTGGGCAACACCAATTCAAGGTTGGGGCAACTTACAAATGGAACAATACTGATCCTATTCCAGAGGAAAATGCAATTGAAGACCTTACTGAAAAATTAAGCTATCTGACAACAAAGGATTTCAAAGTCACCAGACTTCTTGGAGGAATTAGACCTACCACTTTGGATAGGAGACCAATCGTTGGAGAACATCCAAAGGAAAAAGGGAACTATATTTTCAATGGCCTGGGAACAAAAGGATACATGATCGCACCACTTTTGGCCAAAGAATTCTGTGACCATTTGATCGATAAGATTCCACTGAATAATGAAATTGATATTCAAAGATTTGATCAACTATTGAGTATAACCTCGTAATTTTGTAAAAAATAAATCAATACATATGTACCCACCAGAATTAGTCAAACCAATGAAAGAAGATCTTACAAATGTGGGATTCAAAGAACTGTCAACTGCTGCAGATGTTGACAATGCCATGAGCTCTAATAAGGGAGCTATGCTTGTCGTAGTAAATTCAGTTTGTGGTTGTGCGGCAGGAAACATGAGACCCGGAGTAAAGCTTTCATTGAACAATGAAAAAATCCCGCAATCATTAACAACAGTTTTTGCTGGAGTAGATCAGGAAGCAACTGCACAAGCAAGAAAATATTTCTTGCCTTATCCTCCGTCATCACCTTCAATTGCCCTTTTCAAGGATGGAAAATTGGTTCACTTTCTTGAGAGACATCACATCGAAGGTGTAACAGCCCAAATGATTGCTGAAAATCTATCAGCAGCATACGACGAATATTGTTAATTGCAGAATGAAAATAAAAAGGGGAGCCAAAAGCTCCCCTTTTTTGTGTTCGTATGTGCTGTTCTACAAACCAGCTCCTCTGAGCAAGGTTACGTGACCCACAGCTTCTTCTTTCCTGTCGGTTTCAAGATTCATGATCTTTAACTTCCAGGTATAAACTCCTTCTTGGCATTTCACGCCCTTGTATGTCCCATCCCATCCTTGGCCGATTTGATCTGTTTCGTAGATCAATTCACCCCAACGGTTGAAAATATAGAATCCATAATTCTCATACTTGTATCCTGACGATATAACCGGCTTGAATACATTGTTGTAATCATCTCCATCCGGTGTAAACGCATTCGGCACATAATAGATCAACTCTGGATGATATTGAATCCACAATGACGTTGAATCGATACAGCCATCCCCCGAGATCGTGTACAACCAAACCTGATAATCAACAGGATCTGCCCCATCAGGGAATTGGTGATAAACATTTTCTGAGAATTCATTCGGAGACCCATCTCCAAAATTCCAAATGTAAGACTCACCATTAACTGACGTATTATAGAAATAATTATCAAAGTCCGTAGTTGATATATCCATCGTCTCAGCATAGAAGCTAGCAACAGGATTTGGTGCAATACAAAGGAAGTCTGCCATCGTTACAGTGTCCTTACATCCCTGTGCCGTTGTAACTACCAATTGCATATCCAAACAAAGCTGTGCAGAGAAATTCATAATGATAGGACCACAGTCATTGATAGTTGTTCCATCAGAGAAAGTCCACTCACAATTCGAACCTGGCTCAGCTCCTGAATCAAACGTAATATTGTTACCAATACATCCAACGATAGGTGTTGGAGGCGGGATATTTGGAGCTGGGTTGGCTGCCAATGTTGTTGTACTTATTGAAATACATCCATTCGCATCAGTAACCGTAGCTTCAAAAGTTCCTTCCGGCATATTTACAGCCACGTCAGTACTTTGAGCTGGCACGGTGTTCCAAGAGATACCATAACCTGGAGTACCGCCATTATAGCTGACTTCTGCCGAACCATCCTCTGCACCTTCACAACTAACAGCTGCCCCGAAGTAGTTGGATAGTATTGTGATGCTCGAAGTTACAGGAGAAGGCTGAGTTACGTTAACCGTTGTAATCGACGTACAGCCGTTAAGGTCAGTTACCATCACATTATAAATTCCTGCTCCAACCATTTGATCCAACAACTGCGTGCTTCCAATTGGTGCACCAGAGCTATTAGACCAAGCGTAGGTATATCCAGGTGTACCACCAGTTGGTGTAACATCCACACTTCCGTCAGTAGATTGGAAACAAGATACATCAGCGCCGTTATAATCAGACACCACTTGAGCTACCGTTAATAATTCTTCCGGTTCTGTGATTGTTACTGAAGCGGTGATCAAACAACCATTCGCATCAACTGCAGTCACTTCATATGTTCCAGCTCCTAATCCAACAGGATCTTCAATGGTAGAAACTACACTTCCGTTTTCATCTCTCCACGAGAATACATAAGCTGGTGTACCTCCATTGATTGTCAAATCAATTGTACCATCTGTAGCTCCAAAACAGCTCACATCCTGGCCATTGTAATCTGAAGAAACAACTCCATCCGCTACCAACGCTGGTGGATCCACCAATGTGATCGGTGCTGTAGTTGTACAACCGTTTGCATCTGTAACCAGTACGGTATAGTCACCTGAAGGTAGACCATTCACGTTTTGAGTGTTCCCCACTACTGTTCCACCACTATTCGTCCAAGAATATCCATATGGTACAGTTCCCCCAACAGGTGTTGAAGAAACAGCTCCGTCAGAAGCACCTAAACAAGAGATATCTTGACCGTTATAATTGGAAGTCACTGCAGTCGTTACAGTAACGACAGGGGGCTGCACCAATGTGATCTGATCCGTAATAATACATCCGTTAATGTCTGTGACTGTAACATCATAAGTACCAGCCGGCAAGGTGTTCAGATCCTCAGTTGCAAAAGCGCCACCATTCCATGAATATACATATCCAGGTGATCCTCCACCAACTGTCGCATCGATCCATCCATCAGGGGCACAACCCGTCAGGTTGAATCCACCTGCATATATCGATGGAGTTAAATCGATCGTCAATGGAGTTGGTTGAATTAGAGTGATGGTTGTTGTCTGAACACAACCGTTGATATCCGTCATCGTTACTCCATATGTTCCTGAAGTCAACCCAGCCTGATCTTCAGCTCCAGGGGTCAATCCACTTCCATCAGTGGTAGACCATACATAGGTATATCCAGGAGAACCTCCAGAAGGAACATAATCGATCGATCCATCATTGAACTGGAAACAGCTAATGTTGTCACCTGAAGGATATGTCGGTGAGCTGATCGCCTGATCCAAAGGAACTGGTTGAATTAATACGATAGTAGTATCAATAATACATCCATTGATATCAGTTATCTGTACATTATATGTACCTGAAGTCAAGTTGGATTGATCCTGGTTGGATACGATCAGTCCTGAACCGTCAGCCGTTGACCAGCTATAGGTATAACCAGGTGATCCACCTGAAGGAACATAATCGATCGAGCCGTCATTAAACCCAAAACAACTAATGTTGTCTCCAGAAGGATAAGTCGGAGATGTAATATTCTGAACCAATGGTGTCGGCTCAACTAATGTAATTGTAGTTGATTGAACACATCCATTGATATCCGTCATCGTAACATCGTATGTTCCTGCAGTCAAGCCTGTTTGGTCTTCTGATCCTGCAGTAATTCCTGATCCATCAACTGTTGACCAAGTGTACGTGTAACCAGGTGATCCGCCAGAAGGAACATAATCAAGAGATCCATCGTTCAAACCGAAACAGCTGATATTATCACCACTAGGATAAGTCGGAGAAGAAATAGTTTGTGCCAATGGTGTCGGCTCGACAAGAGTAATCGTTGTTGTCTGAACACATCCATTAATATCGGTCATTGTAACATCGTAGGTTCCAGCAGTTAATCCTGTTTGATCCTCAGATCCTGCAACCACACCTGAACCATCAACCGTTGACCACGAATAAGTGTACCCAGGTGATCCTCCACCAGGAACATAATCGATCGATCCGTCATTAAATCCGAAGCAGCTGATATTATCACCACTTGGATAAGTCGGTGAACCGATCGTTTGAGTTAACACTACTGGTTCTGATAAGGTAATCGTCGATGTGATTGTACATCCATTGGCATCCGTAACTGTAACGTCATATGTCCCAGCAATCAATGTACCTGGATCTTCCACGCTTGACGTAAATCCGTTTGGTCCTGTCCAACTATATCCGTAAGGTGTTGTTCCTCCCGTAATTGTCAGGTCGATCGTACCGTCATTGAAACCAAAACAGCTAATGTTATCTCCACTTGGGAACGTTGGAGATGTAACTGCCTGAGTCAACCCGTTAGGAGCGATCAATGTAACATTACTTGTTGTTGTACATCCGTTTACATCCGTTACTGTAACATCGTAAGTTCCGGCAGGTAGCGTGTTAACATCTTCCGTTGTTTCACCTCCCGGTGCCCAGGCATAACTATAACCTGGAGATCCTCCGTTCACTGTCAAGTCTATCGATCCATCCGGCACACAACCTGTAACGTTGAAGCCTCCAGGATAAATAGATGGAACAACTCCTGATGT
>SBFR01000118.1 GCA_006227105.1 Bacteroidota bacterium | reverse complement strand
TTGTAGTAGTATCCAAGTCCCCTGTTTACGTCACACCCGACATAATCGTCAAAAGGATCACCCAACGCACCATCGGTAAAGAATCCGAAGTAGGTGTTATATAATGTTTGTGTCCCACGATTGATCAATTCATAATTGTAAAAGGTCATGTTATTGATCTCATCATTGGATGCAAACGCAAAGGCCTGTGCTCTGATTTCCATCCCGATCGGATCTGCACCTGTCTCCGTATGGATGTTCCCTTTGTCGTTCATTACCCACCAGTAATTCATGTCGCCATACAACAACACCTTACGGTCCGTCTTACATTCTTTTGTTTTATTGATGTCGTACCACGGGAAATCACCCTGCTCCCAATTGTAGCTACCATCTTCATCATTATCATAGAAAGGAGCCAGATAATAGTCCTGACCCTGTGAAACGTCACCATGAGCAGGCCATTCTTTAACGATGTTCGGTACTTTATAATCCGGAAAGAGCTCCGATTGAGTATTGGTTCCATTTTGCTGGTCTTCAACTCCGGCCTGATACCAAGCATAGAATTCTCTGATCTCATCCTGAGTAGAGACAAAATGTTTGTCGTATTTCGAACAATTCTCGTACGTCGTTTCAGCAAATACCTGAGAAAGAGGGCCAGTCCAGTAATCCTGTCCATCACGATATCTTAGTGCTGCCAGCTTTAACTGGTTGTTGACATCCGTACCTCCCAACCAAAGCGCGGAGGTAAACAAGCACATGATCCCTGAATTTTTCGGGACTTCGTATTGTGAGAAATTCTGATTCGGTACCTGCCATAAGTTTCCTGCGGTATGGATCATGGCCCTTACATTATTCAATTCAAGATAGGTCGTTGTAGTTGGGGGCGTACATTGGGCACCTTTCGTAAGATCGCTTTTCTTCAGAACCGGTTTTCCTGAACCTGCATATGGCTGAGCAAATGCTCCGATGCACGAAATAAGGAATAACAATGTCAGTAAGCCCTTCATAAGTTGCAGTTTAAGAACCAAATTACTCATATTTTGTCAATTTCACTTTATGGTTCAAACCATTGTTCAGGAAAAACATACATGTCTGATCGTCTACCTTTCATTTCATTATCTTAGCAGCCAATGAATCGTTTCGTACCAATTCTATCACTTTTCTTTGTGTTGTTCTCTGCCTATTACAGCCATGCGCAGAGCACAGAGGACTGTGAGCATCGGTTCATGATCCATCAACAATTTGGCAAAGAAAGCAGTATAAGCAAGGCTCTTTCATCCATCCATCTGAACATCATCAAAGGGAAATACAAGGAGGCTCAGGCAACGATTACCGATTCAAAAAAGAAATTTAAAGCACCGAACGAGACAGCTGCCATATTATGCTATGAAGCCAATATCGCCTATAATGAAAGTCAGTATCAGCATTCCATCGATCTGTGCAATACGGCCATCCAATTAATGGATCGAAAAATGACTGATCCATATGTGCTGAGAGCACTGAACTTCAGCGCCAAAGCACAGGGTGCTCTGAACAGGTATGATGACGCAATGAAGACAGTAGACACGGTCATACTGATCGCAGAAGAGATTGAGGATCAGTATAATCTTGGAGCGGCATACTACTATCTTGGATCTTTTTATTCTGACCTGGGTGATTATTCCACATGTGCCAAATACGTCGAGAAGAGTATTGTCATTCGAAATAAGATCAAGGATGAGATCGGACTTGCGGCTTGCTATTCGTTTCTGGGATTGTGCTATTCACATCTTGATAACTACTTCCTCGGCATTGATTACATCCAGAAAAGTATTGCGATCCGTGAACGAATTGGAGATAAGCGTGGGCTTGCGAACTCCTATCTCACCATGTACCGAGTTTATTTCGAGCTAGGTGAACTTGAAAAAGCACTGGATTCAGAGAAGAAAAGTTTGAAGATCTGTCGTGAGCTGGGTGATCAACAATGTATCACAGGTCGTTTGACCAACATTGGTCAGATCCTACAACGTCAGGGAAATTACAAAGAAGCACTATCTTATCATTACCGTGCCCTTGCGCTCAGCAAGCAGCTTGGGATCAAAAATCGCGTGGGACTGGTCCATGAAAATATCTCACGGCTATTCCTTTTGCAGGGGAAACTGACACCCGCACAAGCGCACATCGATTCAAGCCTGGTCCTACGACAGGAAATCCACGACAAGGAAGGTATCGCTTCCTGTTTGATCGTTTCGGCATCGATCTTATTGCGTAAAGGAGATCTCACCAATTCAATTCAGAAAGGAGCAGAGGCATTAGCGCTTGCTAAGAATTTAAAATTGTTTTACCTGCAAAAAGAGGCTCATCAGATCCTGAGTCAGGCCTATGATAATCAAGGTAACGCATCCCTGGCTTTTGACCATTTCAAGGATTTCGTAACACTCAAAGACAGCTTGTTCGGGATAGATCAATCCAAAGAGCTGGTCAAACAAGAGCTGGAATTCAACTTTAAAAAGCGAGAAGAAAAGCAGCAGGAAGCACAGCAAAAAAGAGAAGAAGAAACCCGTAAACGCAGCCAGCAGCTATGGAACATCATTTTATTCGGTGGCATCTTCCTGATCGTAATTTCCGGATTCCTGGCATTGAATATCTGGTTATACCGACAAAAAAATCGTTCCCAGAAAGAATTGATGGTTAAGAATGCGATCATTGAAGAACAGCATAAAGAGATCACCGACAGTATTCATTATGCTCAGCAGATCCAACACGCCGTATTACCGGATATTACTCATTTTGAAAAGTTCTTCTCTCGTTTTTATGTCCATTATTTGCCGAAGGATGTGATCTCAGGAGATTTTTACTGGGGGACACATCAGGGTAAAAAACTGGTGCTGGCAGTGGCCGATTGCACTGGTCACGGTGTACCGGGTGGATTCATGAGTATGTTGGGAATCTCATTGCTCAACGAGTTGATCATTGAACGAAAAATGACACGTCCTAATGAAGTTCTTGACCTACTGAGAGAGAAAGTGATCGCATCTCTTAATCAAAAAGCAGCTGAGCGAGAAGCGCGCGATGGAATGGACATGTCCCTGTTCGTTTTTGATCCAGAAAAACAACAGCTCACATACTCTCTGGCTAATCACCGATTCTTTCTGATCCAGGGAGAAACGATCTCAGAGATCAAAGGTGATCGTTTTCCAATTGGTGCATATGGTGACTTTTCAACTTCTTTCCAGTTAAATACCACCACTTTTTCAAAGGGAGACAAGATCATTTCTTTTACAGATGGAGTCACGGATCAGTTTGGAGGTTCAAAGCAGAAAAAGTTCGGGATCGCACAACTCCGAAAGATCATCGAGCAGCACAAAGATGCACCAGTGGATGAGATCTGCGGTCAGCTCAGAATGGCACTAGAAAAATGGTCTAAAGAGCAGGAACAAACAGACGACATTACCCTCATCGGGATTGAACTATAATTATTTCGAAGTCAGCTTCTCGGCGAAGTGCACCAATAAATCGGTCATGTCCATTACTTCTGCGAAGCTCAGATTCTCGTAGGTGTCAAACACATCATGGTAATTCTTATTCGGCCCCATCGTGTATATGAAGAATGCAGGAACACCCATCTGTGTAAACCAGTAGTGATCTGAATTGGCGGCCGGTCCTCTGCTCTTGATCTGAGTCAGATAATCCTTTTCCTTATTGATCTCCTGAAGCAAGGCAAATTCTTTTTCGAATAATGTTGCATTTACGACAGTGACACCCTCTTCTCCCGAACCCATGATATCCAGATTGATCAGGAAATCGATCTTTTTTAAATTGTATTGCGGATTCTCAGTAAAATACTTTGATCCAAGCAAACCAGCCTCTTCTCCCGCAAAAGCGATAAACAACACATTGAATTTTGGCGGATGCTCCTTGAAGTATTTTGCCATGACCAGCAACATCGCTGTGCCGCTCGCATTGTCGTTTCCTCCTGGGAAATAAGTATCTAAACCCATTCGTCCGAGATGGTCGTAATGGGCAGTGAAGACGATCGTTTTTTTCGAACATCCTTTCCCTTTGATCATGGCCATGACGTTTCGCGAGGTGTAGTTTACCTTGAACTGTTGATCAATGTCCAGCGTGATCGATTCTCCTTCATTCCAGGTTCCTGGCTTCAATAAGATATATGGGGCTAACAAAACCTCATCTGATACAGACCACGTAAACTTATCTTCTGTAACAAGAAAAACCGGCATTTTCGAAACCGTAATAAAATCCCTTGAAAATTTGATAAAATCCTTTACACTGTCTTTTGGAGCCGAAGAAAAATCAAAGACAAAAGCATCATGAGTTTTATCTTTTAAAACATGTTTGATGGTCCAGATGAATTGCGGCTCATTTTTAATGAGCTCATAATTGACCA
>SBFR01000178.1 GCA_006227105.1 Bacteroidota bacterium | reverse complement strand
GGTCATAATGAATATTGCTTAGGTTAATGACCTCAAAAATAGAAAAAACAATCAGCAAAGCTTATTTCTTCCTGTAGAATAGAAGGATAAGGACAGGTAAAAGGGTAAGGTCAGCGACAAGAGCGACCATTAACGTAATACAAAGCAACAGCCCCATGTGGAAAGTTCCCATGAAGGACGAAAAAACAAGTAACAAAAATCCACTACACAAAATTAATGTGGTAAGGATCATTGCCTTGCCGGTAGTCAGGTACGCCCTTTTTAGCGCATAGATCTTCGACCTGCCTTTCATCAGCTCAAATTTGAATTTACCCAACAGATGTATGGTGTCATCCACAGCGATACCAAAGGCTATAGTGAATATGATCGACGTAGAGGTTTTTAGCTCTATTCCGGTGAAACCCATAATCCCTGCGATAGCTATCAACGGAAAAATATTCGGAATAATACTGATCAGAACCATACTGAAGGAACGATAAATGAAGCCCATGATCATCGCTACAATCAGCACGGACACTAACAATCCTTGTACTAAGCTAGTTGCCAGATACCTGAGGTTCTTGTCGAACAGGTGTGCTGTCCCGGTTATTTTAAATTTCCAAGGCGACATGGAATCTCTACCTTTCAAAAACCTTTCTAACTTTTTATTTCTTCGGGTTACCTCTTCATTTCCCCAATCAGGTATAGTTCCGCTGATCCTCAATACGAGTCCGGCGCTATCTACGACAGAACTATAAAGCTTACCGCCATTGGCAATTCGAATTCCTCGTTTTATGGCTCTCATTTTAGAGTTACTTTCCGGTAATTCAAATTTATCAGGGTTGCCGGCATTCGAAGATCGGTTGATGACTTTCGCGAAATGAACTAAAGATGATTTGATGGTTACTCCATATGTATCAGTGAGGTATTGCTCCACCTCTTCAAGATCATTCAAGTTATCCAATGACCATAGGTTGTCATTGGTGTCTTTAAGTTCCGCAACCAATTCGAAGGGCCTTACCCCCCCGTAATGAGCATCCAGATAATCAAAATCCTTCTTGAGAGGCTCTGATGATCGAAGGTCATCCATTAGGAAATTGTTCGTTCGAATCATTAAAGTTCCCATCACAGAAATGATTGCCAAAAGGGAATAGGCAAGAATTATTTTCCAAGGACTTCGAATGATCCATTGAAACCATGCTCGAAGTTTATTTGACCAGAACGAGCTTTCTTTTGACCGATAGATATATTTCGGTGAAGGAAAAAGAATAAAAAGAAAGGGCAAGGAAACAAACGTAAGAATAAAGGCTATAATCACTCCAATACCTACGACAATCCCGAAAATCTGGATCGGTTGAACTTTAACAAAGTAGAGACTAAAGAATCCAATGGCAGTTGTTAAAGACGTTAAGAACGTGGCAAACCCAATTTCCCGAACAGCAACTCTGATCGCCTCGAACTTCGAAAGTCCAGTCCTTAAAGCATCAAGATACCTACTGACCAGGTGGATCACATCACTCATCCCTACCACAAACATGATGGATGGTAACGTGATCAGGACAATGTTCATGGGTTGACCAAACAGCCCCATCGACCCCAACACCCATGCTAGCGAGGCAAAAATAACGAACTGAGGAATTAGAATCCCCCAACCTGAGCGAAACGCGATCAGTAGAAAAATGATGATCAGAAAGGCACTTAATCCTACAAACAAAACCAGTTCATAGACCATCTTGGTGATGTAGTATTTCTGACCGATAACCCTTCCGGCAACTCTCACCTTCTCGAAGGGGTATTTTTCTGAAATCCTTTTTACACCATCAATGACCTTGTCGCTCTTTTTCTTCGAAATGTAATCCTCATGTTTCAGGAACAGACATAAGGACTTTGCATCTTCAGCCAAAAAAACGTTGATCAGCTCTTCGGATCTGTAGATCCTTATTGAATCACGTTTCAGATCTGGAGAGCTCAAATCAATGTATGGTCGTCTAGAAGACCCACCACCAGGAAAGATGAATTGTTCCTCAATATTGGTTACCCCCTGAACGAGTTTGACATGGGGAACACTATCCAACAATTCTTTTCTAAAGGTCTCTACATCTCGAAGAAAACGTTCGTTGAAAACACCTTCTTTTCGTTCAATCGCAATCAGTAAAAAATCGTTATCTGATTCAAACTTGTCTCTATGTTCAAAGAAATAGGCTGTTTCCTCATCATCAATGGGAAAAAATTTCTCAAAATCGTAATCAAATTTGATCGATGGAATGAATGCAGCGAAAAAAACAGTCAGCAGAAGAATGAATCCAGTACCCCAAAAAGCGATCTTCTTAAAATTTTTCTCTCCAACCCTTTTAAACATGCATTCGTTGTATAAGTCGTCAAAAGTAAGGATTGTATCCTTGGTATGACCTTGAAACATTCAAAAGTTCAATAAGTTTATTTAAGTTTGAAAAAAATAATCACTGCATGAAAAGAATTCTACTCACTATTAGCGTTTTAACTTCTGGAATTTTAACCGCACAATCCTTAGACCTAACTAATGAAGCAGCAGTTGGTGATTCTCAAGGATATTATTTATGTGATTCAAATGCTGTTAATTATGATTTAACAGTAGGAGACGGAGTAACATGGGATTATTCAACAATTCTTGGTGTGCCAAATCAAACAAGAGTTGTAGACGTTATCGATGCAACAACTTCAACCTTTTATTCTGATTTCCCAGGCGCTGTAAAAGCAACTTCAATAGAAAATGCATTAACAACGTTCTATTCTTCTGACGCGAACGAGCGTATTTCTCAGGGTTTTGTGTTTCAAGAACCAAGCTTTGGAGATGTGATTGCCAAGTGGACAAATGATGCTGAAAAAACGCATGCATATCCGATGTCTTTGGGAACAAGTGTATCTGATGTATTTGATGGATCTTTAGACTTTACCTTTAATGGTATTCCTCAAACACCTGCTTGTAATGGCAATGTTTATGCAATAGTTGACGGCAGAGGAACATTGAAGCTACCTGGAAATGACTATACAAATGTGATCAGATATAAAATGATCGACACTGCATTTACAAATGTGATTCTTGTTGGAGATCTAGAGGTGGTTCGAACTCAATACGAATACTATGACCTTGCATCTAGCTACATGCCATTGTTCATTCACGTATCAATTAAAATTCAGACACCTGGTGGTGCAAACCCTTTAACAGAGCAAAATCTGGTACTTTGTAAAGATGCGCCTCTTCAATATTTGAATACTGTTGATCTAACTTCACAAGTGAAGATCTACCCTATTCCAACCGAAGATTTTGTCGTAATTGAAGGAGACCTACTTGACAATACATCCTATCAGATCTTTGATCAGACAGGAAGAACAGTATTGAACGGAAACATTAGTAACGGTCTTAAAATAGATCTTTCCTCTTTGAATTCCGGAACATACTTGCTTCAGATACCGGGTTCCAAACCGGTAACGATTCTGAAAAAATAATCAGAGATATTAACCGCTTCATGTGAAGCGGTTTTTTTTTTGTGTTATAATCCGCTTTCTTTTGCTGTTACCTTTGAAGAGAATACAGTTATTCCAACAATGAGAAACATTTACCTTGTCATTTTACTAATCAATTCTATCGGTCTTTCTTTTGGTCAACATGATGAAAGTCTTACTCCAGAGGAAAGAGCATATCTTTTTCATGTAGTAAAGAAAAGTCCAATCCTGGACACGAACATCGGTCGATACTTCGATTACAAAGGACCTGTTCCCTATTTCCCTAACAGGAATATCAACTTTGATTCTCTGGAAACCACCATCATTAACAATCCCGAATTATTGATCATCCGTAAGGAAGAGATCGCCAAATCTTCTAAGGGTATTCTCGGAGAAACTGCAAATAAAATGGCGCTTTGGGAATTGAACAAGATTCTGCTTGCAAAACGAGGAAGTGAGAAAGAACTTGAACCCTACTTATCGAAGTACAAGCGATTTGAAAACGCCCTTCTTTCAAAACTTCCTGAATCTGCGACACGAACCAAAGACAACGAAACGATACCCGTTTCAAAGATCAATCCTTTGCTCAATCCGGGTATTTCTTTCGATGATAAAAAAGCGTTTGTCGAATCGATGCGACTGCCTACTGTTGAGGAGGAAAAACAGGTGATCGATGCGATAAGCTTTGCTGTTAACGACTATGTGAGTAACCGAAGCAGGGAAATCTACGAAGCACTTGGAGGTATTGCTGAAGACTATGAAAATATTCTGGTTGCTGCAGGAGATGGAAGCTCTACTTCTGGTCTCCTTGAAGAACGAGAAAAAGATGAGAAAGGAAGATGGAACAAGGGATTACCTAAAGCTGTCGGATTTTTCCCTTATCAAACGATGATTGAACCCGGCGAAAAGAAAAA
>SBFR01000076.1 GCA_006227105.1 Bacteroidota bacterium | reverse complement strand
TGAACCAGAAGGAGAACCTGTTACTGTCCATGATCCTGATGCTGGTAATCCACTAAGTGCAACGGAACCTGTAGGTGTTGCGCAGTCAGGCTGAGTGATTGCTCCAACAATGGGTGCAGTTGGCACTGTAGGAGCCGCATTGATCATACCTGTTGCAGTAGAAGCTGTCGAAGTACAACCAGAAACATCATCCGTTACAGTGAAAGTGTATGACGACCCTGGAGTCAAACCTGTAAATGTTGTAGTTGTTCCGGAACCTGTTGCCGAACCAGAAGGTGAACCAGTGATAGTCCAAGCACCAGCAGGCAGACCACTCAGGTCAACTGACCCTGTTGGAGTAGTACAATCCGGTTGAGTTACTGTTCCTACAACTGGAGCAGATGGAGTTGATGGTTGCGCATTCAGCACTCCTGATGTAGAAGCAGAAGAAGTACAACCAAGATCGTTGGTTACAGTGAATGTATACGATGTTCCAGCAGCAAGTCCTGAAATCGTTGTTGTTGTTCCAGTACCTGTTGCTGAACCGGAAGGTGATCCTGTTACCGTCCATGTTCCAGAAGCCGGAAGACCACTTAATGCGATCGAACCTGTTGCGACTGTACATGTTGGCTGTGTGATCGTTCCAATAATCGGTGCGGTAGGGGTTGTTGGAGGATTATTAACTGTAAAAGATGTAGCATTTGAAACACAAAACGTAGTATTGTCCATTGCATAAACGGAATAGCTTCCAGGAGCCAATCCGCTAAATGTAGCAGACGATTGATACGTAATACCATCCAAGCTGTATTGGATGTTTGCTCCGGTAGGACTGGTAATGTTTATTGAGCCTGTAGGAGTAGTACAATCCGGTTGTGTAGTATTTCCTGTCGGATCTGTCGGAGGAGTACATGGAATAGAAGTAATAAAACTACCTGCTTCTAAATATACCACTGCATCATAAGCAGCATCCCCTACATCTGTGATGATCAATTTGATATGGTAAGTCTGTCCAGGAGTAAGCCCGGTTTGTTCGGCTGTTAATGCGATCGTGTTTCCATTCAATTCAGTTCCGTCAATTGTACCGAAATATTCTGCGGTACTTGAATTCTGAACCCAGTTCGGATTAGCTGCCAAACAGTTAGCTGCATTAGGAGACCCGCCCGAAGAACCAACAGTACCGTTGTTAACTGCATTGATCGAAACTTCAGAACCATTCGATAATCTTGCAATGTTTCTCGCGTCGTTAGTGAAACCTTGGCCTCCAGAGATGCCCGGTCCGCTAATTAAGAAGCCGAATTTATCATTGTAGGATGAACATTGGTAATTGATAAGACCGGAGTTGTCTGTGTATTCTTCTGAACCGAACACATAGCGAAACTGAACCGTAGTTGACACAGGAACAAAGTCAAATTCTAATATGGCTGCATTGAAATAATTTGATGCGCCCGCCAAAACATTTACATCATTGATTATAGTCGGACAAGTACTTGTTTCACGAACTTCTCCTGGAGTACAACTCACATACCCAGTGCTCATTTGAGCCTGTGCTTGAGGATTTAAACCCGGTGTTAGTGGAATGTCACTGGTGTTTCCGGTACTCATAACGATACCTGAAGAGAAACCTAGCTGGGATAATGTTGTTCCTGCAGTAGTAAAATACCCAATTTGATACCTATTGGAACTGTTAAGAACCCCTTGAAAGGTGATATTTGACGATGTAGTTCCACTCGATGGGCTAATTAATATTTGATTTACTAATTGAGCAGGTGTGTACAAGGTATTGTTAATGGTCATTTGGGAGTAGGAGTTAAATCCTAAGCAAAAAACCACCACAAAATTCAATAGATTTTTCATTGCGTTTAACATTGGTCGAAAGATCAAAGCTATCAAGTATTATTTCATTTAAAAAGAATGATTAGTCGAATGATGCTTTAAGCTGTGATCTACTTTGATTTTGTAGTAAAATGTTGTGTTTTGGGGTAAATGGTTGTTAAGATTGCAGGGGTCAACCACCATATTCCATTAGGAATGCCTTCAAGAAAGGTGTCAATTCACCGTTTAATACTTTATCGGGGTCATTAACCGTATAATCGGTCCTGTGGTCTTTTACTCTTCTGTCATCAAGTACGTAACTTCTGATCTGAGAACCCCATTCGATCTTTTTCTTGCCTGCTTCAATTTCTTCTCTGGATTCTCTCCTTTTTCTCAGCTCAAGCTCATATAATTGAGAACGTAACAATTGCATTGCTTTTTCTCTGTTACCTAACTGTGACCTGGTTTCTGTATTTTCAATAACGATTCCAGTTGGAGCGTGTTTTAATCGAACACCTGTTTCGACCTTGTTCACGTTCTGTCCACCGGCACCTCCTGATCGGAAAGTGTCCCAGCTTATATCTGCAGGATTAATGTGGATTTCAATAGTGTCGTCTACTGAAGGATAGACATATACTGATGAAAAGGATGTCATGCGCTTACCTTGAGCATTGTAAGGACTAACCCGAACTAGTCTATGTATCCCATTTTCTCCTTTCAAATAACCGAATGCATATTCTCCTTCAATTTCAAGAGTAACTGTCTTTACTCCAGCTACATCACCTTCCTGAAAGTTTAATTCTTTTACCTTATAGCCACTTTTCTCGGCCCACATGATGTACATACGCATGAGCATCTCAGCCCAGTCACATGCTTCTGTTCCTCCTGCTCCTGCAGTGATCTGAAGTACTGCACTTAGTGGATCCTCTTCACCTGAGAGCATGTTTTTCAATTCGATCTCCTCGATTTCTTTGACTAGTTCATTGAATTGTTCATCCAGTTCTTCTTCTTCAGAAACACCTTCCTTAACAAATTCAAAGAGTACGGTCAGATCATCATAACTTGACTGCAATTTATTTGACGCTTCAACCCAGAATTTTAAAGAACGGATGACCTTCATCTGCTTTTCAGCTTCCTTTGGGTCATCCCAAAAAGAAGGGTCCTGCGTTTTTAGCTCCTCTTCTTTGAGTTGCATCTTTTTCTCGTTGATCTTCAAATAATTGTTGATCGCTTCTATACGCTGTTCAACTTGCTTTAACTGATCCTGATTCACCATAACGCGACAAAATTAGTTAAAAAGATTCCATAATTGTGAAGAAGAATTTTACTTGAGTGGCATTGAAGGATTGAAAAAATAATACATTTGCCTCAAACTTTTTTACATGAACGTTCCTCAGAATTTAAAGTACACAAAGGACCATGAATGGGTTCTGGTAGATGGCGACATCGCAACAATTGGTATTACTGACTTCGCACAAGGTGAGTTGGGTGATATCGTTTACATTGAAATTGAAACCGAAGGTGAGACTCTTGCACAAGAGGAAGTTTTCGGGTCGGTTGAAGCGGTGAAGACAGTATCTGATCTTTTCATGCCAATCAGTGGTGAGATCATCGAATTCAACACGGCGTTGGAATCTGCTCCAGAAGCGGTGAACTCAGATCCTTACGGAGATGGATGGATGATCAAGGTGAAAGTTTCAGATCCATCTGAGCTTGATTCTTTGATGGATGCCGCGGCGTATTCAGAATTGATAGGATAATTTCAAATAAATTTCTTCTGAAAAGGTTCAATTTGAACTAAAAAATAGATTGGTTGTATTGATCTGTACGATTCATTGATTTTGGAACATTATTTGTAATCGTAAATTAATTATATTTACAAACCTAAAAAGATCGCGTTATGGAACTAAAGAAGAATCCTGAAGCTGATATTGAAAGACTAAGAACGCCATTGGTGTTTATTGGTTTGCTTTTTGTCGGAAGCTTAGTGCTTGCCTCTTTCTCGTATACAGAAGCAGTTGATAGCGGGCTAAAAAGCGACGCTGGAACAAGAACAGCTGCCATTAAGTATGAGCAGGAAGTAAAAAAGGATGAAGATACTCCTCCACCACCGCCACCACCGCAAGTAGATGCTCCGGTGCCTGTTCAGGAAGAGATCATTGAAGAAGAGAATAAGGAAGAGATCGCTACACCGGTAGTTGATGTTATCCCAGACATTAAGATTGAAGAAGAGACTGTTATAGCAGTAGATCAAGAAGTAATTGAATTCCCTGATGTAGAGGCGTCATTCCCAGGAGGAGCAGCTGCACTACAAAAGTGGATCGTTGAGAATATTCAATATCCTCAGACTTCAATTGAAATGAACGAACAAGGTAGAGTTTACCTTTCTTTCGTTGTTGAACCGGACGGATCAATTTCAAACATCGCAGTTGAAAGAGGGGTTAGCCCGGATCTGGACAGAGAAGCAAAGAGAGTTGTTCGTTCAATGCCTAAATGGAATGCAGGTGAAGCGAAAGGAAAGAAGGCGAGAACTCGTTGTAGACTTCCTATCAACTTTACATTGAATTAATAGAATCTAGTTAGCCTCATTTACGATGAGGCTTTCTTTTAATAAAATATATACCATGGTAGATAATAACTTGTTATTATTAGGGCTTTTGACCGCGTCGTTAGTCAGTGAGATCGGACATCAATTGAAAAACAATAGATTAATTTCATCTTTATCAAGATTTTTTCTGATTGTCAGTGTAGTTTTTCTGTTCAGTAAAATTGACACCGGAGAGTTCCAGTTCAGTTGGTCAAGTCCAGGATCAATAGTTCTATTTGTTCTGTCAATAGGCGTGCTGTGGATTGTGGATCTAAAGCTGAATAAAATTACGTCATGGTTCAAATGGCCAATTACCGAAAGATTAAGGTTGTCCCTGGTGTTTGTTCTACTTGGAGTTCTATTTTACCTTTCCAGTTTTTTAAACGGAATTACTGGATTAGCATTGATTGGTGTGGGATTTTCAATTTCTACTTTAATTCGAGAAGAGTTCAGAATTTATGGAATTGCCGCTTTGATTCTAACATTAGGCCTCGGTTTTCAAAACTTATTGGTAATGTCTACTGATCTTTCGTTAGGGAAAAATCTCCTGGGTTTCCTTGCGGGAATTTTTAGTATTACGTTTTCTTCGGAAGTGTTTGGTACACAGCGTGATTGGAAAAAAGGATTGGTAAGCTCAATTCCCGGAACTGCATTATTGATGGTTTTGATATTTCTTGGGACTCAGAAAAATGACCTTGGGGGAATTGATGGTTTTGTTTTCTTTTTGATTGGATCATCTATTGCAATGATGTACATGGCCAATAAAGTGTTTGTCGTTGGAATTCTTGTAAGTATGCTTTTTGGGTTATCGGTCATCACTGTACTTCCGAGAGAAGAGCAAAATTTTCAGATGTCTGTTGCACAAAGCGGTTCTGATTCACACAGCGAGAAAGAAAAGGTAATTTCATTTGATGATTTTATTGGTCTATCAATGAGTTCCATGAAAGGAGATTATTCAATTGTAAGTGATAGTTCAAGTGTTTCTTTCGAACTCGGACCAAAGGGTGGTAGAACCAAAGGAATGATCCGCAATGTGAATGGCAGTTTAGCATTCGGCAACCAAGTAAAAGCAGATGTACAAATGGATGTGAAGGATTTGACAACATTTAATTCGATCCGGGATGAGTCGTTATTGTCTGCGGACTATTTTAACGTTGAAAAGTTCTCAGGATTTAATTATGTAGCTACTGGGTTGACGACGAAAGAGAATCTTCTAGAGCTGAAGGGTGATTTCACCATGTTGGGTGTCACCAAAGAACAAACTGTGGAATTAAAGGTTGCCAAAATAAATGATGCAAATGGCATTATCAACTTAATTGGTAAAGGAAAAATTGATCGAACAATTTACGGAATGAAGCCTGATCCCAAAGAAGGTAATCTTGTCGATTTTACTTTAGCTGTACAGCTTAAAAAGAAGTAAGAATTTACAATCTTCCCTCAATTATTTCCTCAACGATCTCTGGATTCAATAAAGTCGAAATATCCCCAAAATTAGACAGATCACCTTCGCCGATCTTTCTGAGAATACGCCTCATGATCTTACCCGATCTTGTTTTTGGCAAGCCAGAAACAAATTGAATTTTATCCAGTTTGGCAATCGGGCCAATATGGTCTGAGATCATTTTGTTTATTTCGATTCTCAGCTCATCTTGGTTGCGATCAGTACCAGACTCTTTAAGAATAACGAATCCATAAAGTGCGTTTCCTTTTATATCATGGGGAAATCCAATAATTGCCGACTCTGCTACTGCGGGGTGCTCATTAATTGCATCTTCAATAGGTGCGGTTCCTAGGTTGTGGCCAGAAACAATGATCACATCATCCATTCGTCCGGTTATTCTATAGTATCCAGCGTCGTCCCGCAAAGCTCCATCCCCAGTAAAATAATATCCTTTGTACGCTGAGAAATACGTGTCAATGTATCGTTGGTGGTCTCCCCAGATCGTTCTTGCCATTGATGGCCAGGCATGCTTGATACAAAGACTTCCTTGTGCAGGATTGACTGTTATTTCTTTGTGTTGCTCATCAAGCAATACCGGTTGAATTCCAGGCAGCGGTAAAGTGGCATATGTTGGTTTCGTTGGAGTAACGTGAGGGATCGGTGATATCATTATTCCTCCAGTCTCTGTTTGCCACCAGGTATCTACAATTGGGCAATTTCTTTTACCAATGTGCTCATCATACCAATGCCATGCTTCTTCATTGATTGGCTCACCGACGGATCCTAAAACTTTTATACTCGACAGATCATATTTCTCAACCCATTCCAGGCTTTCTTTGGCTAAGGATCGGATCGCGGTAGGAGCGGTGTAGAATTGATTTACCTTATATTTTTCAATGATTTCCCAGAATCGACCGAAATCAGGATAGGAAGGAACTCCTTCGAACATCACTGTAGTTGCTCCATTTAGAAGTGGACCATATAATATATATGAATGACCAGTGATCCAGCCAATATCTGCTGTACACCAATAGATATCTCCTGATTCATATTGAAATACATTCTTGAAGGTGAATCCTGTGTAGACCATATATCCACCAGTCGAGTGAAGCATTCCTTTCGGTTTACCGGTTGACCCTGAAGTATACAATATGAACAAGGGATCTTCTGCATCCATTATTTCCGGTTCACATTCATCTGAAAGATTTTTTGAAATGTCCTCATACCAATAATCTCGCCCCTCGATCATTACTGTTTCCTGACCCGTTCGTTTGATCGTTAACACAGATTCAACGGAATCACATGATTTGAGTGCATCATTAACGATGCCTTTAAGGTCAATGGTTTTATTGCCTCGATATCCGCCGTCACTCGTGATCATCACTTTACTGCTTGAATCATTGATTCGTGCTGCGACGGCTGTGCTCGAAAATCCGGCAAAGACTACTGAATGAATAGCGCCTATTCTCGCGCAGGCAAGCACAGCAGCTGCAAGTTCAGGGATCATTGGAAGGTAGATACAGACCCTGTCTCCTTTAGATACACCCAAATCCTTTAAGGTGTTCGCCATTCTGTTTACCATCAGGGAAAGCTCCTTATATGTGATTTTCTGAGCGGCTTCATCGGGTGAATTGGGAACAAAAAGTAATGCCGTTTGATCTGATTTATTGTCCAGGTGTCGATCGATACAGTTAGAGGTAATATTTAATTTCGCATTCCGAAACCATTTGAATTCAGCTTTGATCATATCTGATTCAAATGTTTTGTCCCATTTTTGGATCCAATCGAATTGCTCAGCAATCTCTGACCAGAAAAGTTCTGGCTGCTCCACTGATCTTGTATATGTTTTAAGGTATTCCTCTAATGATTTGATCTGCACCATAAAATAGCTTTCTTTAAAATTACATTTTTAACTCAAAAGTAAATCGGGTTAAACCGCAGATTTCCCTGTGAAATTTCAACTGTCGGAAAAGGTATTTTCAGATAATTCAATTGTTTCAGGATCTTCGCTAATGTTTTGTTTTTACAAGGGATTTTGGTAAAATCAACATCTGCGGAAATGAGAAATTGTCGATAAGAATGAAATTCATAATTGCTTCCACTATAATTGGTGGAATAATATTCCTCGTCACCAACGAGTTTTTCATTCACTCCATATCCCACTGAAAAACAAAGCCATTTTGGAAAAGAGCTTTCAGGAATGATGGTTCCCGGGCTGAAAGATAACCAGTAGTTTTGGCCGTTGTAATCTTTTAGCAGTTGCTCCATGAAGCCATCCCCCAAAACCTCGGGTCTGTACTTCGCAAAACCGGACGGGAAGAAGCTGAATTTTGGTAAAATACGCTGCTCATTCCAGATCATTTCCTGAGCGCCAAATAAAACAGCACCAGCTAAATTTGCACCGACATCTGACCAAGAAAATCCCCAATCAGAACTGAATCCATCCATCATCTCAAGAGTTGTCTGGAAAGCAAAACCTGCACCTGTCCCTATCCACATGGCTTTTCTTGAGCTTACTCCAGACCATTTGTACATATCCGAAACTAATCGAGCAGTTTGATAATTAGTATAAGCATGTCCGGCCTTGTCCATTTGAAGCCAATTTCTACTGTCATCGAAAAAATGAAATTGGGTCTGATCACTTTGTTTATACCAAACATGGTAAAGTGCAGCAGTACTGACTAGGTATGTTCCTCCCAGGCTAATTGATACTGCGGCAACACGTTTTTTGTTCAAAGTGTCGATCTGACCAATGGATACAGTAGAACTGAATAAAAAAATATTCAGTAAAAACAGAACAGGGAAACGTTTTAGCATTTTTCTGACCACCCGAGTGTTGAAAAAATAAAGATAGTTAAAACTCGTTCATAGCTAGTAATAGTACCTTTAAGGTTCATCATAAAGATAAAATTGAGAGAATGAGTAAGATCAGAAAAGACTGGAATGATATAAAGATAAATGATAGTTGGGCGATTTTTAAAATCATGTCAGAATTTGTTGAAGGTTACGACCGAATGGCTAAAATCGGACCCTGCATATCTGTTTTTGGATCAGCGCGCACTCTTCCAGAGAATAAGTACTACCAGTTAGGGGTGGAGGTTTCTGAGCTTTTGGCGAAAGGAGGATATGGAGTCATTACAGGAGGTGGTCCGGGGATCATGGAAGCTGGAAATAGAGGTGCTCAACAAGGAGGAGGAAAATCGGTAGGATTGAACATTGATCTACCTTTTGAACAAAACCATAATCCATATATCGATCAAGAGCACAATCTGGAATTTGATTATTTCTTTGTGCGAAAAGTGATCTTTGTAAAATATGCGCAGGGATTTGTTATCCTTCCAGGTGGATTCGGAACACTCGATGAGTTGTTTGAGGCGTTGACATTGATACAAACAAAAAAGATCAATGAGCGACCTGTCGTATTGATCGGAAAAGAATACTGGCAAGGATTGGTTCAATGGATCGAAGACGTGATGTTGAACACCGAGCAAAATATTTCGCCAAAGGATATGGATTTCTTTAAAGTAGTAGATACAGCAGAAGAAGCGTATCGATACATTGATGATTTCTATAAATCACACGCGCTTTCTCCCAACTTCTAAGTTATACCTTATATTTGTTCCATTAATTGGGTATGGATCTTCTTCGAAAGTTAAAATCGTACGTTTGGACCAAAAGCTTTTTAAAAAAGCTAGGTATTGTTGTCCTTAGTTATTTGTTGATCATCACGATCATCGTATTCTATCTTGATTCATACACTGATCACGGTCAGAAGATTAAGGTTCCGAATGTAAAGGGAATGCACTTTGATAAGGCAGAGCTTCTTCTCAGTGACTTGGACCTAACTTGTGAAGTCCTTGACTCTATTTATGATCCCTCGAAACCTGAAGGAACAATCCTTGATCAGGATCCAATGGCAACGGATATTTCAGATGTTTTCGTTAAAGAAGGAAGGATCATTCGAGTTAGAGTTTCAAAGAAGACAAGACTCGTAGAAATGCCAAGCCTAGTTGATAAATCTCAGCGTTTTGCAGAAAGTATTTTGAAGAATAGAGGTTTAAAATATCGCATTCAATTTAAGCCTACGAAAGAAGCCAATGGAGCAGTTCTTGGTCAGCTTTACAAAGGAAGAGAGATCAAGGAAGGTATTAGAATTCCGATCGGGGCAACTATTACTCTTGTCGTGGGTAAAAATGAAGAGTCAGAACCTTCGGACATTCCGAATCTTGTAGGTTTGACAATATTTGAGGCTAAAGAGCGTTTGGCTTCTATGGGTAACTTTGGGTTTTTCCCAGTGTGTCCTGATTGTATAACTTATGAAGACTCACTTGCGGCGCGTATTCAATCTCAATCGCCTGAATTCTTAGAAGGCGTGCAGATCCCAGGTAATTCAACAATTACCGTTTACGCATCAAAGGGATTGTAATAACTATAGAAAAATGAGAAGCTTTCTTGTCCTGTTACTTTTGATCAACACCATTTTTGTTTCCTATGGGCAGCATGAATCAATAGGACCGATCACCTACGATATACTTAGAGATCGATCTGTGGAGCGAGTGAAATCCGGAGCAACATTCGACAGCACATTTATCTATTTCTCTGACACATTGGATCTACCGTTTTTTGATGAATTTTCAAGAGATCATTTTCAAAAATATACGGCTGATTTCTCTGATCCAGGGGTGACTTCTGACACCAAATATAGGCTCCTCAATAACACTACACTTGTACCACTTGCTTCGAATGCCAGTTATACAGGTCAGGTCACATTCAGAAGGGTTTATGATATTGCAACCCAGACCTATTCTGATCAACCATTTGCGTCAACTCCGGTTTTGGTAGGAGATCTTAGCACTTATCCTGTAAGCTATGCGACCACAGATTTGTATCCACCGTATTACATTTATGACACGATAGGTCAGCCGGATGTTTCGGATACAATTTGGATCCTGGGGCCGGAGTATTATCAGGACTCAGCAACTCAGTTCTTTGCAACACTCAATGATCCAAATGCATATTGGTTGGATGATTATGCGTATCACAATTACCGTTATGGGTTTGAGCCCATTACACTTGGTGTTGTCACTTTTGATGGTTTAGATGAGAATGGTTATCCATACTCTATCGGATCTACGTCAACCAATTATGCAGATCGATTGACATCAAAACCCCTTGATTTAAGTCCTTATGATGCTGGAGATTCTGTTTATTTCAGCTTTCTCTACCAACGTCAAGGATTTGGGGATATTCCTGAGACCAGTGATTCGTTGATCCTCGAATTTTATGCGAAAGATTTGGATGAATGGGTTTGGATTTGGAGTACGAATGGTGGTCCAGTAGATGATTTTCAGGTTGGCCATGTGCGTATTTCCAATGCAGATTTTTTTAAACGCGGATTCCAGTTTCGATTCAAAAATTATGGAGCATTAAGTGGAAGTTTGGATCACTTTAACTTGGATTATGTACATCTAAGAACTTTTTCTGGATACCAGGATACCTTATTTAAAGATTTTGCCTTCGTTTATCCTGTAGGTAGTTTGTTGAAGAACTATACGTCAGTTCCATGGGATCATTTTAAAAATAATTCGTCTGGAAAAATGAATGATCAGGCTGAACTGGTCGTTAGAAACAACAGTAACGTTGATGAGAACAATCAGAATGCACAAATTGAAGTTTTGTACAATGGTGCAAGTGAGGGTGTCTTCTCAATTCCATCAACGGATATGTCAAATGGCAATATAAATTATGTTGCACGCACCACCTACTATTCTTACCACGATCTTTCAGGAGGATACATTTATGATATCACGAAACCGGGAGATCACGTAAAGTTTGATATCGTAGCAACAGCGGCTGCGCAATTTCCAAACTACCCGGAAAACGA
>SBFR01000028.1 GCA_006227105.1 Bacteroidota bacterium | reverse complement strand
ATCATTTTGTCTGTATTGGTAACAAAATAAGGAGATAGATATCCTCTGTCGAACTGCATTCCTTCAACTGTTTTTACTTCAGTTTCAGTACCTTTCGCTTCTTCAACAGTGATCACGCCATCGTTTCCAACTACCTTCATTGCCTCTGCGATCAATGCGCCGATCGTTTCGTCGTTGTTCGCAGAGATCGTAGCGATCTGTTTGATCTTATTATTGTCAGAACCTACTTCTTTCGACAGTTTCTTCAAGTTTTTAACTACTTCAGAAACCGCTTTATCGATTCCTCTTTTCAGGTCCATTGGATTCGCTCCAGAAGCTACATTCTTCAAACCTGCGCTAATGATGGCTTGTGCCAATACAGTAGCGGTCGTTGTTCCATCCCCCGCGATATCAGCAGTTTTAGCAGCAACTTCCTTCACCATTTGAGCTCCCATGTTCTCAACCGGATCAGATAATTCAACCTCCTTCGCAACTGTAACACCATCTTTGGTCACATGAGGAGCACCGAATTTTTTGCTGATTACAACATTACGACCTTTAGGCCCTAAAGTAACCTTTACCGCATTCGCCAATGCATCAACTCCTTTCTTTAACTTGTCTCTACCTTCAATGTCGAAATAAAGATCTTTTGCCATAGCTCAATAATTTTAATTGTCTTTAAAAAATTCCGTAAATGTCAGATTCTCGCATGATCAGATATGTGTTTCCGTCAAGCTTGATCTCTGTTCCTGAATACTGACCGTAAAGTACTGAATCACCAACCTTTACTGTCATCGGTTCATCCTTTTTACCGGCTCCAGCAGCCACTACCTTTCCTTGAAGAGGCTTTTCCTTTGCTGTGTCCGGAATGATTATACCACTAGCTGTTTTTTGTTCTGCCGGCGCAGGTTCGATCAGAACTCTGTCTGCCAAAGGTTTAAACTTTACTGACATATGTATTTAATTAAATTAATTTCTGTCCGCCGTTTTGCTAATTCTGTGCCACTCGGATTTTTAGGACAATTTTTCGTTTCAGAGAAAAAAAAATGTCAGTATGTGTGACATACTGACATTCAATATTGATATTTTTTCAGATTATCTGCTTTGGTTTTGCTGGCCTCCCTGACCTTGCTGTCCACCTTGCTGACCTCCTTGTTGTTCAGTTCCTTGGATCTCTTCTTGTTGAGTAAGGTCTGGTGTTTTTGAACGGATCGTTAAGATAATACTCAAAACCATGATCACTCCGGCTAACGTCCATGTCGCCTTATCAATGAAGTCATTTGTTTTTTGAACTCCTCCAAGCTGCTGAGCCGCACCGAAATCTGAGCTTAATCCACCACCTTTCGGGTTCTGAATAAATACAACGATGATAAGCAACACTGCAGCAATAATGATGATACTTGAAAACAGGATATCCATTGTTTACGTATTAAGTTTTTTCTTTAATTCTTTAATTTGGGTTGCAAAGAAAGTCTTTTTTTCTGGATTTGTCAATATTAATTGCTCATAAGCTGAAATTGCTTTCGGATAATTGCCCTGAGCGGCAAATATCTTCGCTAAAGTTTCGCTAACCGGCATTGCTGACGGATCAATACTTTCTTTTGCTTTTTGGGCAGGAGAATAAAACTCCTTTTTAGGACGATCGATCTGAATTGTGCTCTTTGTTGGTCTTGAGATCGATGGTTCTTCACTGATAAATTTGTCAAGAATGGCTTCAATTCTTGCCTTTTCGGGGTCGATCGACAAATGAATTTCATTTTCATTTGATCTTAACCAACCGGTAAATGTTCTGACTGAATCCTCATCACGAGATGATGAAATTTCTTCAGATTCTACAGTGTTTTCTTTATATGAAGATGATTCAATCACACCTGCTTCTTCAGGTTCAATCAGCAAACTGTCCGAAGAACCGTCTAAAATTTCTTCCGGCTTTCTGTTCTCTCGGGATGCGTCGTCAAATGACTCATCTTCCACAAGATCGTTCAGATGATCCAGATCGTAGTTCTGGTTGATCGCCTCTGCTAAAAGTTCCTTTTCGAAACTGGAATTTGTTTCAGATGTCTCGGTTTCTGAAAGCTCGTCGACCTCATTTTCAATAGGGATTGAAGGAATATTCTCTTCAATTTTTTCTTCTTCAATTGCAGTTGGCGCTGGATGCTCGATCTCTTCAACTATTTTTTCAAGAATAACCTCGATCTTTTGTTCTTCAGATTCCTTGGCTGAAATTGTTTCAGTAGGCTGTTGACTATCCGCTTTGTGGATCAGATTAAATAACTGATTTCTGTCGGTGATCCTGAAGGCATGTTTTTGAAGCTCTTCTTCAAATTTTACATGACCATTTGCCGCCAGTGTTCGAAGATATAATATGGAGAAGATCTGAGTATAAGGATAATCCTGCGCCAATGTCTGTAGCTCACCTAGTTCATTCAGTGAACAACGTGATGGATTTTCAATTCGATCTGCTATATCTTTCGTACTCAATATCACCAGTTCGAATTTAACTTATTTATTACATCCTGAACGATCTGTCTGCTGATCTCTTCCAATAATTGATTCTCTACTGAAGCAAGATCTGTATTCGAGTCATAATCGATGAAACGCGTACTGGTTAGACTCATTTGGTCTTCTTCTGGTGCATTTACCTGTATGGTAAATTGCGCTGATACAGTTAATCTGTTTTTCGATGCGTTATCTCCTTCCTGGACTGCGACGGGCATAACTGTGTAACTTTTGATCGTACCTTCGATAACAATTTCTCCTTTACCAGTCTCAGGGTTGAGCAACAATTTGGTGTTCGTCTGAACACCGTCTTTTAAGCTTTCAGAGAACACACTTGCATAATTCAATGGAGCGTTTGCTGCATCACTTTTTAAATTGATAACAGAAAATGTTTTCCATTCTTCAGGCATTCCTCCTTTATCAATAAATGATACACTCGTTGGCCAACAAGAGGTGAGGATTAGAATAACTAAAAATGGTAAAATCGCTTTCATTAGTCGGTCAGGTTATATTCCTTGATCTTTCTGTATAAGGTGCGTTCTGAAATACCAAGTTCCGCTGCGGCATATTTTCTCTTTCCCTTGTGTTTTTCAAGTGCTTTTTTGATCAGCTCCTTTTCACGATCTTCCAGAGATAATGATTCTTCAACCTCCTCATGAGATTCGTAAAAATGATCCTCAGTTTCTTCAGGATAATTGATTGAAGGTACATCAGTATTTGCCGGAGGAAGAATGCGAGAAGGTGTGATCTCTGGTCCAACTTCCTGATATAGTCTGCTCATTACGGCAGATTGATCGGCATCAAGAGAAATGTTGCCGCCTTGTTTAACAATCTCAACCACTAGTTTCTTAAGTTCGGTCAAGTCCTTCTTCATATCGAAAAGGAACTTGTACATGAGCTCTCTTTCTGAGAAATTATCAGCGGAATTCTCTGAGCCTAATATTGCAGGAACTTTTTCAGTTTCCGCTGGAAGATATTCGGCTAGAGTTGGACCGTCAATGTCTCTTTGGGTTTCTATTACAGAGATCTGTTCTACCACATTTTTCAACTGGCGAATGTTTCCTGGCCATGAATACGAATTTAGAACATGCACTGCATGATCATCCAGTTTTACTGCCGGCATTCTGTATTTGTCGGCAAAATCATTGGCAAATTTTCTGAACAACAAATGAATATCCTCCTGACGACCCCTCAATGGTGGTAAGGAGATCGGAACCGTATTCAATCGATAGAAAAGATCATCTCTGAATTTTCCAGAGGCGATTGCCTTCTGCATGTTTTCATTGGTCGCAGCAACGACGCGAACATTTGTTTTAAAAACTTTAGAGGACCCAACTCTCATGAATTCTCCGGTTTCCAAAACGCGCAGCAGTCTTACCTGAGTTTGCATTGGTAATTCTGCAACTTCATCAAGAAAAATGGTACCACCGTCTGCTACTTCAAAATATCCCTGTCTGCTACCATGTGCTCCTGTAAAAGACCCTTTTTCGTGACCGAATAGTTCAGAATCGATCGTTCCTTCTGGAATGGCACCACAGTTAACGGCAATATATTCACCATGCTTTCTTGAGCTTAAATGATGAATGACTTGGGGTATGATCTCTTTACCGGTTCCACTTTCTCCAGTCACCAAAACGGAAATATCCGTTGGCGCCACCTGCATTGCGACTTCAAGTGCACGATTGAGACCTGGAGAGTTTCCAATGATGCCAAAACGTTGTTTTACTTGCTGTAAATTCATGATACAGTAGATGGAGCAGGTTCACATTTTTCAACAACCTCACCGAAAAGGGTCGCTGATGTACAATCAGTGATCTTAACCATGACGTATTGCCCTTTTTCCAGGTCTTTCTTATCGAATACGACCATAGAGTTTCGACCATTTCTTCCGCATAGTTGATCTTCAGATCTTTTGGAAGGACCTTCGATCAATACCTTCT
>SBFR01000116.1 GCA_006227105.1 Bacteroidota bacterium | reverse complement strand
CCGATGCCTACAACGAAAGATATGGTCTCCTTCCAAAAGTGGTGCGCAATATTTCGCCAAAATATGTAGGGAATGACCTCTCTTCAAAAAAGGAACTAGGCATTCCCGAGAATAAAAAACTGATCATTCTGCAAGGGGCCGGGATCAACATCCATCGTGGTGCCGAGGAAGCTGTTGAAGCCATGCGAAAAGTTGACAATGCTGTGCTCCTCATTGTGGGAGATGGAGATGTAATTCCTCATTTGAAGGAGACGGTTGAAAAAGAAAACCTTTCCGATAAGGTGTTGTTTTTTGGCAGAAGACCCTATCTTGAGATGATGCAATTTACGGCGTATTCAGATGTGGGATTGACACTCGATAAGGATAACAACTTGAACTATAAATTCTCGCTACCGAATAAGGTGTTTGATTATATCCATGCAGGTACCCCAATCGTCTGTACGGATCTCGTTGAGGTGGCAAAAGTGGTCAGACGAAATGATGTAGGTGTTGTACTGAATGAATTCACGGTCGATCATTTGGCAGATGCTTTGAATACACTTTTGAAGGATGAAAAAGAGCTGTCGAGACTGAAAGAAAATTGTCGCATAGCAGCAGAAAAAGAAAACTGGGAAAAAGAGTGTGAAGTGTTAAATTCGATCTATCCAAAAATTGAAAACTAAGAAGATCCATATCGTTTCTCTTGACGTTCCTTTTCCTGCCGATTATGGTGGTGCCATTGACATTTATTACCGTATAAAAGCACTGCATGATCTAGGGCTGGAAGTGGAGCTACATACATTTGAGTATGGTCGGGGCAAACAACCGGAACTTGATAAAATCGCAAAAGTCAATTATTATAAACGAAAAAGAGGTGTTTTTTCGAACTTGAGCAGGAGGCCGTACATCGTTCAAAGTAGAATAAACCGAGACCTGGAACAGGCACTTTTAAAGGATAATGCACCGATTCTTTTCGAAGGAATTCATACGACCTATTATCTCGAAAACGAAAAAATAAGGGATCGATTTACCATGGTTCGAATGCATAATCTGGAGGATGAATACTATGCCGGATTAATGAAAAACGCTTCCTTTTTCAAACGACTTTTCTTCTCGATCGAGACCCAGAAATTGAAAAAATATCAACGGATATTAGAGAAAGCAGACCACGTTTTGGCGATCAAAAAAACGGACGCTTTGGAGCTTGAAAAGATCAATCCAAACGTTTCTGTTTTACCTGCATCGATACCAGAGATCCAGGGGAAATATCAAACTACAGGAAGATACGCCCTCTTTCATGGGAATCTTTCTGTACCGGAAAATCATAAGGCGGCCATGTGGCTGATCAAAACACTGAAGCCCATTTTACGTCCGGAATTTGACTTTGTCATTGCGGGTAAATCACCTTCCAGATCACTAAAATCTGCTTGTCAGAAAACCGATATTGAGCTGGTCGAAAATCCATCCAAGGCTGAAATGGAAAAGTTGATCCAGGAAGCTCAGATCCACACGTTATATACACCGCTGCAAACAGGGATCAAATTGAAGTTGTTGAATTGTATGGTGAGCTCAGGCCACATTCTTGCCAATAACAAAATGATCAACGGTACACATCTGGAAGAGTTTTGTGTGGAAGCGAATGACCCTAAGACGTTTAAAATTCATTTTGTTGGGCTACAAAGTGTTACTTTAGAGGAAAAGGATTTTATAAAAAGGAAAACCTTTATCGATGAACATTTCAACACAAAAAAGAACTGCATTCACATTCTCTCGTTGCTTGAGAATAGTACTGTTCATTAACTTATTTACATTTAGTTTTCTCGTATCCGCTCAATTCCAGGGAGATTGGTATGCGTCTTTTGCTGCTGCAGGAAATGCTTCCAGGTTAAAAATGAGAGTAGTTCAGGGTGGACCTGAGGTGTATCTTACAATTCTCGATATAGAAGAGCAAAAGGAAAGGGAAATGACTCTGGTACAGATCTCTGATTCAAGCATCTCCTTTAGTTGGGCAAATCTGGGTATCAATTACAACGGAAAATTCATCGCTTCAGACACGACGATCAAAGGGGTAATGGATCAAGGAGGACTTACCTGGGAGGTTATATTTCACAGGACAGAACAAGCACCGATCGAAGTGCGAAGACCGCAGGAACCAAAACCCCCATTTGAGTATTACATCGAATATGTTAAGATTAAAAATGGGGATGTTGAACTCGGCGCTACGATCGTAACCCCATTTAACGCCAAAGGTCAGCAACCGTTGAAAATGGTTGTTCTGGCTTCCGGATCGGGTCCTCAAAACAGAGATTGTGACATCATGGGACACAAACCATTTTGGGTCATCGCTGATCATCTGGCAAAAAATGGAATAGGTTGTTTGCGTTTTGATGATCGTGGAACAGGTGAAAGTACTGGTTCGTTTCAGAAAGCGACCTTGGAAGATTTTGCATCTGATGTAAGCGCTTGTGTGGATCATCTGAGAAATGACCCATTGTATAAAAATGCAATGATTGGGATAGCCGGACATTCGGAAGGGGGTATGCACGCGCTAATGGCTGCATCGAAAGATAAAAATGTTGATTTCATTATTGAGTTGGCTAGTGTCGGCACTTCTGGTCGAGATGTTTTGGTAGATCAACAATATTTGATCCCGAAACAGAATGGAGATTCTGAGGAAGAAGCAATCTGGAACAAGAATCTATATGCAGGGCTTTGTGATAAAATGATGATCAAGAATAAGGAGCAACGAGCAATGGAGATCAGCATGTTTCTGGATTCTATGTATGCTGCATCCTCTGAGAAGTATAAGGCATCGACAACGGTCTTTAATTTTAAGATCGGAATGAACATGTTCATCAATAATCCTTGGGGAGAACAATTTGTGAAATTTAAAGCTGCCGATTACCTCAAGAAGATCAAGGTGCCAATTTTGGCGATCAATGGCGGTTCGGATATTCAGGTTCCACCGATTGAAAATTCAGCAGGTTTTGAGAAAGGATTTTCGAAAAAGACGGCCGCTGATCCAAGGTCGAAAGCAATTATCGTAGACAGTCTGAATCATTTATTTCAGCGCTGCGAGAAGTGCACAGTAATGGAATATGGCGAACTGGAAGAAACCTTCAATGTTGAGGTGCTGGACATTATGACGGAATGGATCAAGAACTTGTGATTACTTTTTATCCACCTCATTATCTCTGAAAGCGGACGGCACCAACTCAGGGATTACTTTTAAAATGATCGGAAGCAGGAATGTTCCTCCCGGAAGCATAAAAATTGCAAGGGAAGGCATTGTTCGTACGATGTCAAGGAACTGTGTCTTGACAGCATCCTTTTCCTCTTTTGTTAATTCCTGCGTGGTTGATTTTCGGATCAATTGAAGAAGCTCCTTACTCTCATTTAATTCCTTTACGAGCTTATCCTTGTTTCTTCCTAGAATCTTGATCCATCGTTTGGACAAATTGCCATAGACCTTTTCAATACTCGTGTTATTCTGCAGAAAAGAGATCTGTTTCTGATTATTAATGATGAACTGTTCCGATAAAGCCAGGGTTTCGTTCAAGTCTTCATCCTTTAACCCAAGGTATGAGCAAAGCTCTGATAGAAACTCTCGTTCTTCAGGTAAAGCTTCGTGATTGGAAAAGATCACGAATGAGGAAATATCCAGCAAGAATTTCTTGAAGAGATAAATGTCCTTGTCTTTGTAATTGATATCCTCCAGTTGCAGCTTATCCTCAAAGCGATCCGTAATGATGTCTCTGTGAAGCTCAGATAATCCGGCTGACGCGAGAAAAATATTGAACATTTCCTTTTCCTTTCGATCAACCACTCCATCCGAATGGATAGCCATGGAAATAGAATACAGGCTCGTCATGGCGAAATCATCGTAATTGTAGAACGTGCTCTTCTTACGATGTTTCAGGTATTCATTGAATAGGATGACGTCCAGATAGACGAAAACATTATTTGCAGAATTCACCCAGATCTTATTATCCAAGATATTCATTCGAATATCAACGCGCTTGGCTAAGATGGATTCGAGTCGTTCTTCTTCCGTTTCCTTGACGAAAAAACTGAACAATTTTGTGATCGAACGGGAATTATGGTGTCCATAGAAGTTGACCAGATCAGCGATGAATGATTGCTGATCAAATTGGGTCTCCTCAAGAGATTCTTTATAAACAAATAGATGGGCTTCAAAAAGCAGAAGTGTTAGCTTTTCTTCTACGGTCCATTTGGAATCGTCAAGGTTTTTCCCGAAGATCCTTCTGGAAGGATATCCGAATACTATACCTGTGCGGCCTAATGCAGCATGAATGAATTCCTGAGAATCTATTTCTGCGAGTTGAGAATAAACTAGCTTGATCTCGTTCTTTTCAACAAGATCGAAATACTTTCTGATCCATCCTTTTGACCCCGGTGCTAACATTCGTTCGGATTCTTAAGACAAATGTACATTGAAATAAGATTGAACAACAAAAAAAGGAGTGCATAACACTCCTTCTCGATATTTTAACTGATGAATTTATTTGATCGCGTATCGTAGTGCTACTGCTCCACCCCATCCAAATCCAACATAGGGAAACAGTCTGATCGTTGGTCCAAGATCTGCAGCGATGTTAATTGGCACTTCTTCAAAAGTATATTCCAATCCGATCACAGCGTCAAGACCTCCCCATGCACCGCTATAATATCTATCTGATTTTTTGTGATAGTAAGAGTATCCATTTGACCAGAAACCTAGATCTCCACCAAGTCCCCAATACCAGTCTAGTCCACCCTCAAGAGCAGCGTTTCTTTCATATAGACCTTGCAACCATAGATGATGCGCTCCACCGCCAACAGAAGCTTCAATGGCATTCGATCCTCCCAGAAAATGCTTGAGGTTCAAAGATCCGTATCCGGGATATCCCCCCTTAATACCTATGGCTGTAGAATATTGCTGACCAAAAGAAATTGTCGAGCACAGCATCGCTAAAATGAAAAGGTGTTTTCTCATAATCGTTAAAGTTTAAGCAAAGTTAAAAGAAATCACAATTTACCGGCTACCACAAAGGCTTTTCGGGTCGTGAAAAATATACCCCCGTTGATATTGAACGCTTCGAATACGGCAACATATGGTCCGATGCTTGCCTTAGTGTCATCATCTCGGATTCCATCCCAGGTAAATGTTCCTGTAGTACCGAGCAGCTCATTTGTGAACAGCGTTCGGATCAGTCGACCACGATCATCGTAGATGGTGAATTGTCCCAGCATACCGGCTTCAGTCAATTCATAATTTACTTGTAAAACATCCTCATAACCATCATTGTCCGGAGAGATCACATCGTTTGTAAATGAAAGTGTTCCAGTTGCCACAGCAGGGTAAAACTGCGAATTTTGTCCCCCAGGAGTTGCATAACCAACTGCTTCTGCAGCTGAATGCCAGTTGCTTTTGCTGTTTGAGGGCTGTTCGAAGTCTAATCTTTCGAGAGAAACCCCATCGGTTACGTCCAGTAGCTTAAAATGCCAATCATCCGAGTAAGACACCTTGTCGATCACCGAATTATTGAAAATGAGATAGATCGTTGACGAGTCATTGGTCAATGACGGCAATTCCGTAAAACAGAACTTTCCAGGAACCGCATACGGATAATTCGTTTTAACGAACGAGCTGTCTTTTCCGAGAACAGCATAATCCCCCGGCATAAGCACCTTGTTTTGAGGGATCGTTTTAAAATTATCGATCGTGTCGTTGTCGAAATTGGCGATCTGCCAGTCCTTCAGGTTAAATGCTTTGGATGAATGGTTGTATACCTCGATCCAGTCAGAACCACCGGTCAAAGGATCGAAAAGGAATTCATTGATTAAGACTTCACCGGGTTGCGGAAACTCTGTCAATATGAATTGCCCCGTCAAATTTCCACCGTTCCCCCAGCAGTCTTGTGCGCCTGTTATGGTATAGTTGTATACCGTGCTTGGTTGTATGGATTCATTGAATTGGTAGATCACATTATTCGGGTGTTCGCCCAATACGTAGGTGTTGCCTATTGTCAGTGGGGGATTAATGCTAAGTGAAGTTCCGGTCAAAGCCAAGGAGTCCATTCCTTCATTGAAATAAACCTCCAGATAATTTGGGGCAAGGGCAAGTGATAGGATCAAAAGCGGGTTTTCAGTATCTGCGGTCAGATCGAAAACCGAGTTTTGTGCACCGGGTGTTCCTCCATTTCCATTTTCACTGGCACGCCAGTTATACTGATCTGAACAAGGGTCATTTGGGTTGATCAATTCGATCGACCATCCCCCATCAGTTTTTGTAATATCCTGATACCAGTCGTCGGTATAGCTGATCTTATCAAGCTCAACTCCGTTCGCATCCTTGAGAACAATATCATCGCCTGTATTATTCAAGCTGGGGAAGCTGGTGACTGCCGCTGCTACAGCAAAAGAATCAACATTGGACGTTGCACAAAGCACAACATATTCACCAGGATATAACCAGGCATTCTGAATGGTTCCGTCTGCTGATGCATCACCGATCTTCCATCCATTTAGATTGAAGTATTTACTGCTCTTATTGTACAGCTCGATGTATTCAACTTCCGGCAAACCAACAGGAGGGGTTTGGTCGCACATGAATTCGTTGATGATGACATCACCAGGAAGGGGATCTTCCGGAATGATGTACATAAAATCAATACTTTGTGATCCAGAGGCGTTGAGTGCCACATCTGCAATGTTGATCGTTGTTAGCGTATACGTATTTCCATTTGAAAATGGGGTTGCCATTGTAAGGTGAACAATGCTCGGATCTACACCATCAAGTACCGCAGCGGACACACTATTGAATGGAATGATGTCATAATTGGAAATATTTTCAGCTGAAGCTTGGTCAAGTGGTTCGTTGAATTGAACATCAGCCGTCGTATTCGAAGTGGCTATTGCGGATAACAAAACCGGTGGATCTGTGTCGTATATGATCGGTCCAACATAAATATCATCGAAGAAATGCTTTTGGATGAAAGAAAGCGTCGATTGCGTAATGGCTATACCGAAATGAGTTCCGGAGGAAACGGCAACGTCATTAATGGTTCCTTCTGATGTATAGCTTACTCCGGTACCGTTGACATCACGATATAGATTCCAGTCACCAGATGCTGAGCAAGTTACCTTGATCTTCAGGGTGTTGTTGGAAACATTTGTCACCCCATCCAACCCATCAATGATCTTGGTGTTAACCCCTGCTACTCTTCGGTACAATGAAATTTCATCTGTAGTACCTCCGATACGCACAAAGTAACCGCTCATCGTCGCACTAAAAAGATTGGATTGATCGGCAATAAGGTAATAATCGACAAAATTTGCGCTGGAGGTGTTGAATTGCAATTGCGTAAAAAATTCCCACTGTGTATCCAATAGAGAAGTGCTGGCGGTAGAAAGGTAGAAACTGGTACTTGGCAACAATTTATTGGAGCGCAACATGAAATTACCGGAAACATCGACAACGGTAAAGACAGAGTCGTCGCCTACCCAATTGGGGGAGGAAGTGAAATTGCCATCCGTAAAATCATCGGTAAACTGTCCGAAAATGGTCAGATGTGTTAAGATTATAAAAATGGTTAGAAACTGCTTCATGCCTAAGTTGCAATGCAATCAAATATACTATTTTTGACCCAAAATTTACAAAAATGAAAGTTGCAGTAGTTGGTGCTACCGGTATGGTAGGAAATGTTATGTTACAAGTACTTCGGGAGCAGAATTTCCCGATCACGGAATTGATTCCTGTTGCCTCTGAAAAATCGGTGGGAATGGAAATGGAGTTTGGTGGTTTGAAGTGTAAGGTAGTATCTCTTGACACTGCAGTTTCGATGAAACCGGATGTAGCAATTTTCTCTGCAGGGGGCGATACCTCTCTGGCTTGGGCTCCGAAGTTTGCTGAAGTTGGAACAGTCGTGATCGATAATTCTTCGGCATGGAGAATGGACCCGACAAAAAAGTTGGTTGTACCTGAGATCAATGGTGATGTTTTAACGAAAGAAGACCTGATCATTGCTAATCCGAATTGCAGCACGATCCAGTTGGTATTGGCACTGGCGCCGTTGCATAAAAAATATGGTGTAAAAAGAGTGGTGGTTTCTACCTATCAGTCGATCACCGGAACGGGCGTGAAGGCGGTGCAGCAAATGGAAAATGAGAGAGCAGGACAAAACGGAGAGATGGCCTATCACTATCCGATCGACAAAAACTGTATTCCTCAATGTGATGTATTCACGGATAACGGATATACGAAGGAAGAACTTAAGTTAACCAACGAAACAAAGAAGATCCTTGATCCTGCGATCAATGTTACGGCAACTGCTGTGCGTGTTCCGGTTGTAGGCGGACATTCTGAAGCGGTGAACATTGAATTTGAAAATGATTTTGACCTGGATGAGGTTCGTCGTTTGTTGCATGAGCAACCGGGAATTACGCTGAAGGATGATCCAACCACCAATAATTATCCAATGCCAAAGTATGCTGAAGGGAAAGATGATGTTTTTGTAGGTAGGATCAGACGAGATTTCTCTCAACCGAATACCCTGAACATGTGGATCGTTGCAGATAACTTACGTAAAGGCGCTGCAACCAATGCGGTACAGATCGCGTGGACGCTGGTGAACAAAGGAATACTAAGTATTTAATTGGGTTGTAATAGGGTAATGGCACCGGGAATCACTTGTATGTGATAGTTCCCTTCCAATACACTTTCTCCATCGGCTTCACAGAGGGCTTTTCCGGATGTAATGGTGACATTCATTTCTGTGCATTGCCAGTATTCGACCTGGGGATGATCGATGGTTTCACCTCTTTTCAGGCGCTTGAGGTATTTCAGATAATGAAAGAAGTTGATCTTTTTCAAAAGGGTAATGGAAAGTGTTCCATTTCCGGGATCAGCGAAAGGATTGATCGTGATACCGCTGGCAAATACTTTTCCGTTGCAAATAGCTGCCATAAAGACTTCACCGGAATAAGCATTGTTGTCCGTTTTGATCTCAAGTTTTGCTCGTCGGTAAAAGAGGAAGGTTCTTAAGATGGCTAGAGGGTAAGATCGGGTTCCTTTGATCCATTTTCGTTGGCGATTCAAGATGTGAATGGCTTTACCTCCAAATCCAATGTCTGCGATATTGAGAAAGTGGTGCGCTGTATTATTCACTGTGATCTTACCCACATCGATCTTTTTAGTTTGCTGTTCGTGAATGCTTTTTTGAAGCTCATTACCGTTATTGAAGAGTTGAATGGATCTAGAAAAGTCGTTACCTGTTCCATTTGGGAGGATTCCGAAAAGTACAGGCTGATCTGCAACCATAATTCCGTTGATGACCTCGTTAACAGTTCCGTCACCACCGACTGCCAGGATCACCTGGAATTTTTTATCGATCGCTTCAACAGTAAACCGATGAGCATCGCCCATAGCGGTAGTGAGCATTCGCGTACATGAAAAAGCTGGATCTTGCTCAAGAAGGGAGAGTATTCGTTCACTGTTCTTGTTCAATCCGTGCAACCCATTGATAATGATAGCGATCTTTTTCACGTTTTCGAAAGTAATGAAAAAGTGGGTGCAAATAAAAACGGCACATTTTCATGTGCCGTCTTCATACGATATGCAGTTAGTCTTGAAGTAAAGGAACCTCTGCTCCTTGTGCTCCAAGAGCTTCTTTGATCTTGTGTTCAAGCTCTTCCATCAACTCCGGATTGTCGTGGATGATCTGCTTCACAGAGTCGCGACCCTGTCCAAGTCTGGTTTCACCGTAAGAGAACCATGATCCGCTCTTCTTAAGGATATTCAGGTCAACACCAAGGTCGATGATCTCACCAACTTTGGAGATTCCCTCGCCATACATGATGTCGAATTCTGCCTTTCGGAATGGAGGAGCAACTTTGTTCTTTACGATCTTCACTTTTACGCGGTTTCCGATCACATCTTCACCTTCCTTGATCTGGCTCGTTCTACGAATATCAATTCGGATCGAAGAGTAGAATTTCAATGCATTTCCACCGGTAGTGGTTTCAGGATTTCCGAACATCACTCCGATCTTGTCACGAAGCTGGTTGATGAAGATGCAGCAACATCCTGCCTTATTGATAGAACCCGTTAATTTACGAAGCGCTTTAGACATCAAACGAGCTTGTAGACCCATTTGAGAATCACCCATTTCACCTTCGATCTCTGCTTTTGGCGTTAGTGCCGCAACCGAGTCAACGATGATCAGGTCAATAGCACCGGAACGGATCAGATTATCGGCGATCTCTAAAGCCTGCTCACCATTGTCTGGTTGCGAAATGATCAGATTATTAACATCTACACCAAGTTTTTGCGCATAAAATTGATCAAAAGCGTGCTCTGCATCGATGAATGCGGCAATTCCTCCCTGCTTCTGAACTTCAGCGATCGCATGGATCGCAAGCGTTGTTTTACCTGAAGATTCAGGACCGTAGATCTCTACGACTCTTCCTTTAGGGAATCCATTGATCCCAAGCGCCATATCAAGCGTGATAGATCCGGTTGGGATAACCTCAACTTTTTCTACCGGTGAATCGCCAAGTTTCATGACAGATCCTTTTCCGTAGGTCTTGTCCAGCTTCTCCATGGTAAGCTGAAGTGCTTTTAATTTTTCCGGGTTAATTTCTTTGTTAGCCATATCGTATGTTTTTGTTTCTGCAAAGTTGTGTCAGATGATCGTAAACAATTTACGAACTACTGAGCGGGTTTAAAAATTGCTGAGAATCTCGTCAGCGTGAGCTTTGGTATTTGGTTTTGAGATCACCTCAACGATCTTCTGATTTTCATCGATCAGAAAAGTGGTGCGATGAATACCATCGTATTCTTTTCCCATGAATTTCTTTGGTCCCCAAACACCAAATGCGTTCAGCACTGCATGATCTTCATCGCTGATCAGCGTAAACGGAAGATCGAACTTGCTGATGAATTTCTGGTGCGAGCTTTCTGAGTCTGCGCTAACGCCGATCACTTCAATTCCTTTTGCTTTCAGATCAGAATACCCGTCTCTCAAACTGCACGCCTGAGCAGTACAGCCGGGAGTATTGTCTTTCGGATAAAAGTAGATCGCGACCTTCTTTCCCTTAAGGTCATCTGAAGAAATGAGCTTGCCGTTTTGGTCTTTGGCTTTGAAAGCCGGCATTGTGTCTCCTACGCTTAGTGTTTTCATTTTGATAAAATATTAAACAACCCTTTGACGAAATATTAATCAAAGATAGATGCAATTTCTAATTATCAAAAAAATAATTAAAAAAAATGTTCACCAAAAAGAAAAAGCCCCTTAGGGGGCTTAAAAATTAGAACGTGTCAATTGTCTGCTGGAACTGTTCTGTTTTTATCCATGACTGACTTCCCAAACCCCAACTCCAAACCAACACCCAACCAGGCATAGCGCTTGAACTGATCCCAATCTGAGTAGAGGTTAGTGCCTAAGCTGATTTTGGCGCCAAGGGATATAGACGGCAAAATTTGATAGGTACATAAATAAAATAGACTAACATTCATGGAAGAAAAGAAGAAGTGTTTCAGTGGAGGATTATTGGGATAAATCTTGGGTGCATTGAGGTCACTTGTAGAATACCATGATTTATAATACTCCAGAAAAAATATACTCGTGTTTAAGCCAAGTGAAGAATTGACTTTTTCCCCAGAATTCAGCGAATAATTGAATGAAAGGATCCCTCCAAAATTGTTAGATTTTGCAATTAAATCTGCAGGATCATTGAAGGTATAGTATATTGTATCATAAACTGGCTCACCTTGTAATTCATGCGATTCAATGTAATTCCAATGTTCAAT
>SBFR01000051.1 GCA_006227105.1 Bacteroidota bacterium | reverse complement strand
ATTCGCTGTGGAACGTTGTCATCTGAATACTCGATCGTCACCTGTGACTTTGCATCCGGTCTCAAATAACCGATCACCTGTGGCTCATTATTTCTGATATGGGATAGCTCCTGTAGGATCTTGTGCGCGATATCCAATGCCAAAGGCATGTAGTTTTCTGTTTCCTTGGTTGCATAACCAAACATCATTCCCTGGTCACCAGCTCCTTGATCTTCTGGATTAGTTCTCTCTACTCCTTGATTGATATCAGAAGACTGCTCATGAAGAGCAGAAAGAATACCACATGAATTCGCATCGAACATGTATTCAGACTTCGTATAACCGATCTTTTTGATCGTTTCACGAGCAATGTGTTGAACATCCAAATAGGTATTTGTCTTGATCTCACCTGCCAAAACCACCTGTCCTGTTGTTACAAGTGTTTCACAAGCCACTTTAGATTGTGGATCGAAGGCCATGAAATGGTCGATCAATGCGTCAGAGATCTGATCTGCTACTTTATCCGGGTGTCCTTCGGATACGGATTCTGATGTAAATAAATATGACATTTCTTACTGTTAATTACGTAATTGGACTGCGAAAATAATAAAAAGCTATGGCATCCAAAAACGAAAAACAGACATAAACAAAAAACGCTCTTTCGAGCGTTTCTTTTTCTTTCTTTTTTAACGGTTTTTCATCCCCCCCGGCTGACAACAAGCTGGCAATTTTTTAACAGCTTCCGGAATAGCCTTTACCTCGTCCGCATCGTAGCCTAACTCACTGATCTTGGTCTTGATCTCGGCTAAAGTAATTTTCGACGTTTTGAATTTTACCGTCAATTTCTTGGTTTCAAGGTCTAATTCAGCAAATGAAACCCCTTTGGTATAGTTCATTAAGTCTTCCAAACGATCTTTACAATCTCCACATTCTGCTGATGTTTGGATCATCACTGTTTCATACTTTGACTTTTTCTCTTGTGCTGATGTATTGAAGGTGAACATCACTAGCATCAGTAAAAACATTGCATTTTTCATTTTTCTTTGTTTTAAGGTTATTTTATTTTTTTCTTTTTATTGCGTATCTGACTCCTGCATAAACATTGATCCCCATCACTGGTCCCCAGATCTGTGTAGCATCGAAATTCGAGCCAAAAGGGTTGGCAGCATCAATGATCGCATCATTCTGACGATAATTGGTCAGGTTCTCTATACCTAAGTAGAAGTCCCATTTTTTTAGAACATGAGTGATCTGTGTATTAGCTAAGGTATATGCCTTTGAAAAATACAGACCATCGGTTGGACCGATCCCCGGTAAACGGGAAACCCCCATCATGGTCACCGTGAGATCATACTCCCATCGTTTGTTTCTGCTGATATAGCCAAGATTGAAGAAGCCTCTGTTTCTCGGAATCATCACTTGTTGTGTAATTCCTTCCACGAATTCAGCTCGTACATCCAGGAACTTATACGCAAATCTTAATTCCAGCACTTTTGACGGTTTGATACTTGCTTCTACCTGGAAACTATTTGAATAGGATCCTCCCTGTTGGTTCATGAATCGAATGAAGCTTCCATCACGGTTAACGATCAGCTGATTTTCAAACAAAGTATGATAGAAATCCACTGACAAGGTCGCTTTTTGCTTGAACAATTTGTACTCATGAACAATTGATCCTCCGACATTCCACGAAATTTCAGGCTTTAATTCATCAAGCATCCACCAAGGAGACGAAGTCGCCAACAGTGAAATGTTGTCAATGATGTAATTCGGCACTCTCCATCCTTTGCCCCCTGTAAATCTCAGGTCTGTATGTTCGGTAAGAATATACTTTGCATGAAGTCTTGGAGAAAACTGAAAGCCGAACAAATTATGGTAGTCCGCTCGGGCACCGGCAACCGCAGTCATTCGCATACCTGTGAAAGTATATTCTCCAAATGCTCCCGGTACGATCTCTACTCGATCAGAGCTCAATGTATCCTGCAAATGCTGCGTGATATCTGTATATACTCCACTTACTCCAAGCTTGATCTTGTGGTCTGTTGTTCCAATGATTCCATCAAAAATGGCGTTGACGTATCCTCTTTTTTCTTCCCCGTTAAAATTACGGTTACCAAAAGCGCCATCCAGGTACTGGTATTTCAGATTATAAACCACTCCAATTGAATTGTAAGGTTTCTTCATGAAAAACCCTGTTTTGGCGAAAACATCCACGTGACGAGAATCGATATCTACGTTGTATCGCTGCTGTCCAAGAGCCATGTTCGAGCTCATCTGACCTCCATTCTTCTGGTCCAGATACGCATTGAAACCGAATTGAGATTCCATCTTTTTCCCGGCATATGCCCACCTGTTCATCAAAGCAAATGTTTGACCAATTGGAATATCCCTGAATCCGTCTTTGTTGCTATCCATCTCTGTAAAGATCTTCGCCCCATGTGCAAACCACCCTGTGCTCCATTTTTCATTCAAGATATGCCCGGCATTGAAGTTAAGCTCAGCTCTGGAGAACATGTTCCCGTAAAAATTGAAATAGAACCTTTCCATTTCTGCAGGCTTTTTCAATTCAAGATTGATCAACCCTGCCATGGATTCATAACCGTTTACGACATTCCCTGTTCCTTTGGTGATCTGTATCGATTCGATCCAGGTTCCAGGGATGCTGTTCATTCCGAATGAACTTTCCAATCCACGTAGGTACGGAATATTCTCCATCTGGATCTGAGTGTATACCCCGTCCAATCCCATCATCTGGATCTTTTTCGCTCCGGAAACTGCATCGGTTATGTTCACATCGACTGAGGCATTTGTCTCGAAGGACTCACTCAAATTACAACATGCTGCTTTTCTAAGCTCATTGGATGTAAGCTCTTCGACATGGAGTGTTTTCATTCGGGAGATCGAATGGCCATCTCTTCGATGTTCAACGATCACTTCCGGCAAGAGCTGATCCGAATAAAGAATGATGCTCAAAGAAATGAAACGATCTTCCTTTGTAACAACAATAGTGTCACTAAGGTATCCAAAGGCTGAGATTACCAACGCATCCGGTAATTCCTTGGGAAGAACCAATTCAAAGGTTCCATCTTCTCCTGAAATAACACCTCTCCCATCGTTTAACAGGCGAAGCTTGGCTCCATAGATCGGATCCGTTTTACTGTCCTTATGCCCCAGGACGATTCCTTTTAATTGGGCCATTCCGCTGAAGGACATCAGCGTAATAAAACTGACTAAAAAATATGATTTCATAAAATACGAATTGATAATGAACAGATTAGCTGGACATCATCATCGTATTATATTCTGTAGATCTGAATGAAATTGAGGATTTCTCTTCCACTGCTCCACTTAGGGGGTGGTCGTAACGTTGATGCACTATAATGTTTTGAAAGCACTCCCGGCTCAATGTCAAACTGAATAAAGGATGTCGTTAGACCATATACCGGCTGAATAACAATCTGCTGGTGATAATCGTTAAAAAAGTCGAATGCTAACTGATAGACCTTTTCCTCATCATTACAGCAATCATCCTTCTTTTCTTCCTTCTGACAACAAGGCGGAAGGTCTTCAACATGATCATCACAATGATCTTCAACTTTGATCAACCAAGATGTAAATACGCCATCCTCCTCACACGTATGCTTGAACTCTGTAATCCCTGAGGTACCAAGGAAAACAAAGGCCATTAATGCAAATGCTAAATGTCTGATGATCAAACTCACAACACAAAAGTAGGGAAACCTTATAGAGTTTCAAACGTTTATATCTTCCATTCTTGGAAGTTTACCGTAATTTTGTAAAAAAAGAAAACATGAAAGTTCCTGTAACCGTTTATGCCGAAATGACTCCAAACCCTACCACTATGAAGTTTGTTGCCAACAAATATTTATTGATGACAGGGGATTCAGTCGAATTTGCATCCAAAGCAGATGCTAAGGGATATTCGCCACTAGCAGAAGAACTGTTCAATTTTCCTTTCGTGAAAAATGTTTTCATTGCTGCCAATTTTGTTTCTGTAACAAAAACGGATAATGTACCGTGGGATTTCATCACCATGGAGCTACGCGAGTTTATCAAGGAGTGGATTTCCGAGGCAAAAGATGTGCTAATTCAAATGCCTGCACCAAAACCTGCAGAGGCCAAAGGAGATGAGCCTGCAAAAGTTTATTCACCAAGTGAATATGACGATGCGATCAGAAATCTTCTGGATGAATTCGTTCGTCCTGCAGTTGAAAATGACGGTGGAGCGGTAGAGTTCAGAGGATTCGAAGAAGGAGTCGTAACTGTACTTCTGAAAGGATCGTGCGCAGGTTGTCCGTCATCAACGGCAACATTAAAATTCGGGATCGAAAACCTTCTAAAGCAACATTTACCGGAAGTTACAGAAGTAGTTGCTGAGAACGAATAAGCTTACAACCACTGGAACATAGCATCGAGGTCTTTCGGTTTCACCCATTGACCCATCTGCTGCAT
>SBFR01000070.1 GCA_006227105.1 Bacteroidota bacterium | reverse complement strand
TTATCCGCCGTTTTTTTCATGTAATCCACCATTCTGTAATCACAAATGGTTGAAGCATCCATGATCTTTATGGCTGCACCGTCACCCAGTTTAGTGATCATTTCATGTGCAGCTGCACCTGGAAGGTCAAAAGCAATGGTTGTGTCAAGACCGAATCCAAAGTCAGGGTTGATGCGCAATGCAGAAACATTTGCCCCGCGAATTCCGACCTCTTCCTGAACTGTAAAGACTCCGTAAATATCATATGGAACCTTTTTCCCTTTCAGTTTTCGAAGCGTTTCGATCAAAATAAAAACAGCCAATCGATTGTCCAGGCTTTTTCCATTTACGCATTCTCCCATCTCGATGAATTCTCTTTCTCGTGTAATGGGATCACCGATATTGACCAGTTTTTTTACCTCTTCAGCGGGCAAACCAGTATCAATAAAATAGTCCGAGAGCTTCGCTACCTTTTCTCTTTCTGCTGCGGTCATGACATGGATCGGTTTGGAAGCCATAACTCCAATAACATCCTTTTTCCCATGGATCAATACGCGCTGAGCAGTCAATGTTTTAGGGTCAAAACCCCCAAGAGTATGAAAACGAATAAATCCTTTATCATCAATATGAGTTACAATAAACCCGATCTCATCCATATGGGCACCGATCATGACTTTTTTGCGATCCGCAGGCTTTGAAGAGCCTTTTTTGATCGCGTAAACATTCCCCATATTATCGGTTTGTACCTCATCGGTCAAACCTTTCAGCTCTTTCATAACCAGATCTCTAATTCTCTTTTCAAACCCAGGTGCACCAGGCACTGTACATATCTGTCCCAGTAATTTCGTGTTGATCGCCATTGTTGTTTTGTTTGGATTAAAAATAGAAATTCTCCTTGATTTCAATCCTTGGAACTTAAGGAAGTTATCAATTCTCTGATTTGAATTATCTTTAACCTATGTCTAAACTGAGATCAGCGTTTTTTTGTCAGAATTGTGGTTATGAAACTCCAAAATGGTTGGGTAAATGTCCTTCATGTAAGGAGTGGAATACTTTTGTAGAGGAGCTTATCGAAAAAACCGTTCCGACTGTTGTTGCTTTCTCCGGTGTAACCAAGAACGCAAAACCTCAGCCATTGCAGGATGTGGAACAGAGCGACCAGCAGCGACTACCTCTTCGTGACAAAGAGCTTCAACGAGTTTTAGGGGGAGGATTAGTGCCCGGATCTCTTGTTCTCTTTGGTGGTGAACCAGGAATTGGAAAATCTACATTGATGTTGCAGATGGCCATTCAGGAAACTCAACTGAAAGTCCTGTATGTTTCGGGAGAAGAAAGTGAACAACAGATCCGGATGAGAGCGGAACGCATTGGACTTGAAAATCAGCAATGCTACATACTGACCGAAACCAATCTTCAGAACATTTTTAAACAAGCGGAAGATACACAACCACAATTGCTGGTGATCGACTCCATTCAAACGCTTTTCTCATCGAATATTGAAAGTTCACCGGGTAGTATCTCACAAGTCAGAGAGTGCACTGCTCAGTTACTTCGATACGCGAAACAAACCGGAATTCCAGTGTTCCTGATCGGACATATTACGAAAGAAGGAACATTAGCAGGCCCCAAAGTCCTGGAGCATATGGTAGACACCGTCCTTCAATTCGAAGGAGACCGAAATCACGTCTATCGTCTCTTACGATCCATTAAAAATCGTTTTGGAAGTACCAATGAGTTGGGCATCTACGAAATGGTGGGGAGCGGTCTTCGTCAAGTGGAAAATCCATCTGAGATATTGATCACGAACACAGATCAGACATTGAGTGGTGTGGCGATCGGCGCAACGCTTGAAGGCTTACGTCCCATGCTAATAGAAGTTCAGGCCTTGGTCAGCACTGCTGCATATGGAACTCCTCAACGTTCCTCGACAGGTTTTGATGTGAAGCGTTTAAACATGTTGCTAGCCGTAATGGAGAAGCGTTGTGGATTCCGCTTGGGGGCGAAGGATGTATTCCTGAACATTACTGGAGGAATTAAGGTGGATGATCCAGCCATTGATCTCGCCGTTGTTGCGTCGGTACTTTCCTCAAACGCGGATCTCCCTATTGATTCAAAGATCGCTTTATCTGCAGAGGTGGGTCTTTCCGGTGAGATAAGACCGGTCAACAGAATAGAGCAACGCATTTTTGAAGCCGAAAAGCTCGGCTTCGAGCGCATTGTAATCTCCAAATATTGCAAAGGAATTGATCCGAAACGCTTTAAAATGGAGCTCGTTCAGTGCGGCAAGATCGAAGAAGTTGTCAAGGCTCTTTTTGCTTGATTAAAGCATTAATATCCATTTCTTACCGGTAAACCCCTGGTAGGTTTGATTCCAAAAAGGAGAAAAAAGCGTTCGATCTTTTCCCAGTAGCCCAGCTTATTCAGCATTGGATTGAGATAACATGTCATTACACAATAGTTCACGTTGTATGGGGAAGTGTGATGCAGACCATGCATTCTTTTTGACTGTATTAATCCAATCCATTGCAACCATCCTATCACCCTGCCATTTTCCTTTTTAGTTCGATGAGAAATAGCGTGCAGCTCATTCGCAAATGAAGCATAGAGAAGGACAAAGGCAACCTCCCAAACCAAAACATTCAAAAAATAGGCTCCTGCCATCAAAATGGTTGCAATGATCAGTGACAATCTAATTCTCGACCATGAGCTATCCTTCAAAAATTTTCTGGGCTTTTCATGATGTTCCAGATTAGGGATCACTACCAGTTTCCCAAGTACCTTCCAATTGGGATTTCCATAGGCATCCTCCCACCAATGTACCGTCCCTGTTATTAGATCCGTTAAAAGGATCAATCCGAATATTTTAAGTAGTACGATCATGACATGTTTTTTCTTCAAAACTATTTCACAAGCCTACCCCTAAACGAATCAAATATTTAATCTTTATTACTCTATTTAATACCCATATTTCTCTACTTTCCTTATTTATACTGTGTTCTTCACATTATTTATTACGATATATTTAATCCATTCCCGGAAGAAAACCCTTTGTTTCGAGCCCTGTGTGCTTTTTTAGTGTATCTTTATAGATAGTTGCCGACTTGATCCTCTAAAAACAATCATTGATCTACCCGGGCACAACCAATCAAAACTTTATGAATAATCTCAACTTAGCCGTCCTTATTGACGGAGACAATATCCCTTCTGCTCATATCAAAGAGATGATGGAGGAAATCACCAAATACGGAAATCCAACGATCAAAAGAATATATGGTGACTGGACAAAGCCCAATCTTTCCAAATGGAAAAACCTGTTGCTTGAAAATGCAATTACCCCAATCCAACAATACGGGTATACTTCTGGTAAAAATGCGACAGACTCAGCGATGATCATCGATGCTATGGACATCCTGTACAGTGGGAAAGTAACTGGTTTTTGCCTGGTTTCGAGCGACAGTGATTTTACACGACTTGCCACTCGCCTCAGGGAGGCAGGAATGCAGGTTATTGGAATTGGAGAAAAGAAAACTCCCAACCCTTTCATCGTTGCCTGTGACAAGTTTATTTATATCGAGATCCTAAAAGGGCAATCCGAAAAGAAGGACGATACTTCGATCAATTCCAAAAAGAACAACGTTGATAAGATCACACAACGAGACATCAACCTCATCAGGACGACCATATCCGATCTTTCAGATGATGATGGATGGGCATTCCTTGGTGATGTAGGGAGTCTCCTGCAAAAGAAACAACCCAATTTTGACTCCAGAAACTACGGATTCGAAAAGTTAACCCCGCTCATCAGGTCTATTGGTCTGTTCGAATTGGAGCAGCGAGAAAACCCAAAGAGCAAGCATAAGCTGATCTTTGTGAAGAATACGGAGAAAGCAGGGCCGCAATCAAAAAAGTGATTGGATATATACTCCCAGTTTTCGCTTTTCTGCATATTCTTTTTTGTACCTTGGATTAATTTCTGAATTGATATGAAAAACCATGTCTTAAAATCTCTGATCCTTTCCCTTTTTTGTGGATCGCTGTTGGCTCAGGTAGATAAAGTTGAAGTTCAATTAACGGGAAAAATTGACAAGTACCCTATTGAAGTGGCGTTTAACTCCTTTAACAGAACAACAGGAGAGCTTGAAGGGGTTTATCGATATGCCGGGAAGAAGAACTACATTCAATTAAAGGGTCAAATGGTTGACCGTGTGATCTATCTCGAAGAGAGCTACAAGGACGAAATTACCGGCGTGTTTTACCTTGAAGAAAATGAAAAGGAACTTACAGGAACATGGATCTCCGGGAGTGGAAACAAATCCTTTGATGTTACACTGAACACAAATGATCATACCTACTTTCCTCTTTCAACGAAATCACTTGAAGAAATTTCAGAAATAAATGAAGTTAGCGCAGACCTTACTGGATCCTATGGGGTTGAATTCTACTGGATCAATGATATGTGGTTCTCTGAGGAAACCAAACAGCTAGAAGTAGGTTTTAATGGTGGCTATGCCGTATTGGAACAATTGGGAACGGATTCATTGCATTTTCAGGTTGAGGTGATCTGTGGACCTACCTATCATTTCGCAATGGCAGACGGTATTGCCTATCTAAAAGACACGGCATACATCTACACCAACGAAGACGGTTGTGAGATCAGCATCACCGGTGGGGGTAAAAGGGCCAAGCTATCTGCTAACATGTCTTTTGAATGTGGTTTCGGTGCAAGAGCTTTTCTTGATCACGAATTTATAAAGATCACTGATGAGCCTCTTTTTGGAGAAAACACATCACTCGAAGCACTGAAGCAGAAAGAATAGCGACTATCGCTTGCTGATCAACTTTCTCAATCCATTCAGTTCAACAACATATGATCCGCTTGAAAGGCTACTTATATCTATCGATGCGTCAGCAGATCCTTTCATAACCACTTGTCCTCTCATGTCATAGATAAGGTAGTCATATTGAGTTTTATCTCCTTTAATATACAGCACGTCCTCAATCGGATTAGGATACAGAACAAGACCAGGATTTTCAGTCTCTTCGATGCCAACAAGATTTGGATCATTTTGAATTGTCCCTGTTTTGTTGATCACCCAATTCATTGGATCAATGGTGATGCTGTTGTTGATCTGACCGATATTTTCAACCAGGAACAAATCCTGATTGCTATAAATATTGAAACGTATTGTCGTATCTGGTAAAGAGGGACGGGTGAACTTAAGATCTATCGGATTTGTAAACGTTGGAGTTACTGCACCCGCCGAAACGTTATGCGAAATGCGCACATAAGCATTATTCCCCACTTGATTCCATCTTACTGAATACGTTGGATATCCTTCTCCAAAATACCATTGCTCAAAAAACGGTGCTAGATCGACAGATGTTTCGGCTTCCAAGTGTGCCTTCAGATCAATTCCTTTCGCTGTACTGTTTGAATATGTAGTTTGAAAAGACCGTAGTGCGTTAAAAAACAGAACATCATCATTGATCAAATAACGGATCGTATGAACGATACTTGCTCCTTTGTCATAAGTGAGGCGACCAGAGAAAATTCTGTTTTCATTTAAGCTATCCAACACCCAGACACTTCCATTTGGCGCTGACATCACATTCGTATGGACATCCAACATGTGCTGATCCTTTTCTGCTGGATACAGATTTTCCAACATCAAATATTCAGAATAGGATGCGAATCCTTCATTGATCCAGATATCGCACCATGAAGCACACGTCACATGATCTCCCCACCATTGATGGCCCAGCTCGTGAGAAGTCAATCCTTTTTCAAAGAATCCTTGTGTTGTCATCGTCTGATGTTCCATTCCTCCGGATAAAGGAGCCATGCAGTGACCATATTTCTCGTCTTCATATGGATAGGGCCCATACAGCTCATAAAACAACTCGATAAAGTCTGCTGTTTCGTTGATGCGCGTTTGAAAATTTGTAAGTGTTGCCGGATTATCATAAATGAAGTTCTGGATCATGATCGGAGCAGGAGCTCCAACTGGATTCGCATAGATTGTATAATCAATATACTTTGCTACGGAAACAGAAACCAGGTAATAATCGATCGGATGGCGGTGTTTCCATTCAAAACGTTTGAATCCATTACCCAGATCAACCACGTTCTCTAATAATCCATTTGAGCCGGCCATACACGTATCCGGAACCGTTATTTTGACCTGAGAACTATCTGCTTTGTCGGTAAGTGATTGTTTACATGGCCACCACTCATAGGCAGAAAAGGGCTCAGACAATGACCAAACCACCCTGTTCCCCCAAGTAGGCGAAGAAGCTGCAGTCATCCCTGCTCCTCCAAAAGGTGTGGTTCCTGCTGTGGGGGGTGTTCCGTTATAATCAACCGCCACTACAAAATCCGTCCCTGCCGCAGCATTCAATGGAACTTTCACTGCCGACCCAGCTCTATTAAAACTTACGGGAGTACCATCCAGACGGATCTGCGTAATCGAAAAATTACTGTGTAACTCAAAAAGAACAGAGTCCAGGGCCACAGCTGTTGTTCCGTGAATCTCCCCGGTTCCCGATACATCCGTTACCACATTATTCATGGCAATATCGAGCGCGTAAAAATGCACGTCATACTTTTCCGTTTCTGCGATCTGTCCAACCGTCAGTGAGGCGCTTTTCGTGGGATACTCAGTTGATCTTCGTTTAGAACAATAATTATTGTCTTCTCGCTGAGCGTAAGTAGATGAAACGGCAATAACGCCAATCAGAAATAAGGAGAGCTTAAGCATAACATGGTTTTGTACGAAAATACAGATTTCCTTTTCAATGTCCTAAAATTGAATTTCAGACAAATAAAAAGCCATTCCCAGTGTAATGAGATTTGCATCCAAAGCCACACACCATCTGTCATCACTTCGTGGAGTAATGCCAAGTATCAATCCAACATAGATTAGGTAAGATCCAATAAAAAAGACAGATTCCAGCATTTTTTCATTGATTTTTGCGATATAAAGATAAAATACTGTAACAAACACCAATGCGAAGATCTTACTTGATCTCATACCAATGACCATTGGAAGTGTGCGTTTTTCGACTTCGTCATACTTCAGATCACGTATGTCAAAAGGGACTGTTATTCCATAAATAAAAAGAAAACCAGTAAGGCAAGGCCAAATTTTATTTTCCACAATTCCCCCCATCGGAACATAGATCAACATGAAGGACCAGACCGCTGCGATCAATATTGTTTTAATATACGGTACATCCCGCAATGGTTTCTTTACAACAGGTAAAACATACCAAACAGAAACTACCGAAATGAGACCGGTACCAATCCAAATTTCAAGGCTAGAAGGAACTATGATCAACAAACCGCCGACACCAGTTAACAAGGATACAATAGATAAAATCCATAGACCGCTTCTATTTGCATTAACCCAATTCAACCAAACCGACGGATTATTGATTCCTGATGATTTGATCAAACGATGAAAATTATAGGTGCCAAGAACAAGACAAAAAATGATCAGTGCAAATAACCCTGGTTGCCGATTTTGCACAAAATGCGACCAACCAAATGTAAATATTGCCGCGCCTAAGGCGACAATCCAGTTGCCATAAATAATATTTGAAATGAACTTACCGATGAGGAAAGTTAACCAATTTCTCTGAGCACCTTCTCCACAGAGATCTGACTTATACAGTCGCACTGTTTCTTTTTCTTACAATCCGGACAATCCTGATCATGAACAAGGGTGCATATATTTGGTCCGATCGGCATCCATCTTCCAGGGTGTATTGGCCTTCTCGGTGAGAACAATCCAATCGCACGGATTCCGGTAACCCCGGCAATATGCAGTGGTCCGGTAGAGCAAGCCACCAATGCATCAACCTTTGAAATAAAAAGTATCAATTGTTCCAGATCGAGTTTACCCGTAAGATCAATAATCTTTTCGTTTACCGGAATGAATGGTCGAATGCCCTGACCTTCCTGTTCGGTTCCCGTGTAAAAAACCGTATAACCCCGACTGGATAATTCCACCGCAAGCTCTCCATATTTCTCAATGGGCCATTCAACTGCGCTCCCTTGAGAACGTGCATGGAGTATGATCTTCTTAGATGCATTGGACAAGTAGGATTCGAGCTCTTCAGGTAAAGAAACACTTTTATTCACCTTGAAAAATGAAACGGCCTGGTTGATTTCTTCCATTGATGGAATCATCTTACAACCAAATGGTTTCAGTAATTCGAAGTTCAATTGGGTTTCGTGAAGATTTGAATTCTTCCTGGAAAAATTCAATCGATGATTACAGGTAAGAAGATGAAAACTACGATGAGATGTCCCTATTCTTTGTGGAATACGTGCTTTCTTTGCCAAACCGGCAATTTCTTTATTCGGAAATACATGGATGATCGCATCTGCTTCCAATTCGCGTAGAATTTCATGTCGCTGCGCACTTGGTGATGCTTCGATCTCAGACCAGTCTATGAATTGATCAATGACTGAAAAACAATTGATCACCGGCCTGGTGTATTTCTTTCCCAAATAAATCAATTGTGTGTTTGGAAAATTCTCCTTTAACCACACACACATCGGTAAGGTCAACATAACATCACCAATGCTGTCCGTTCTCGAAATGATAATTTTATCCAACTTCATTTTGCCGCTGCAATTCCATTAGTTTTACATACTTTCTATAGGTAGCGTAGGCACTTCTCACCGAGATCAAAACTCCGGTCCATCCATCCAAAAAACCTGTCTTTAGGAAGAAACTTTTAATGAATTGGGCTATAACTTTTGTCCAGACTTTAACCCAATTGCTCTTTCCTCCTCTTTCGAACAGTTCTCTGGCTGCAATGTTACCAAAATATTCGATCTGTTTAAAATGATCTTCTTTCGTGTAGTATGAATAGTGTAAAATATCTCCTTTAAGGAATCCTGTTTCTTCTCCGTTCAACATGTCCAGTCGGTCATGAGGATTCACCCCTGTCCATCTGGCATGATGCTTACTGATCAATCTAACTTTAGTATCCGGATACCAGCCGCAATGTTTCACCCAGTGACCGCAGTAATTGGTTAGCCTATTCATTCGGTAACCCTGAAAAGAGGCTTGCTCTTTTACCTCTAAAATACTTTTGCGCAGTTCCGGACTCAACGCTTCATCAGCATCTAAAGACAAAACCCAGTCATAGCTTGCTTTATCTATCGCAAAATTCTTTTGTTGAATATGACCTTCAAATGGATTCTCTATAAAAATTACTCCTTTTGATTCACAGATCTCCTTTGTACTGTCTTTTGAAAAGGAGTCAACCACCACAATCTCGTCTGTCACACCCTCCAACGAATCAATGCATCTCGCAATGTTCCTTTCCTCATTAAAGGTGATTATGACAGCAGATAGTTTTTGAGCCATTACTTGATAATTTCCACGCTTTTCAGGATGGCCTGGATTTCACGTAGGTTCTGTGTCCAGCTTGTCGTTGATGGCGCATCAACGTATCCACTTACACACATCAGTTTTTTCGTTTTAGGGTTGACAAAGTGAAATGCCCAAAACGCACCTCCTGTGGAATGAATCGGCTTACCGGTAAAAACAAACATTCCTCTCATTTCATACCCTTTGATCTTACCATCCGCTGTTTCCATTTCATTTCCTTCCGGGTAAACAAGATCAGCATACTGCGTCCCCATGTACAAACCATCAATCTCATGCGGCACATTATAGCGCAACATGGTGTCTCTTGCAGTTAAAAGGTTCTCGAGAATGAATTGTGACGAATCTTTATAATCGTATTGATAGATCATAATTCCAGACAGAACTGAACCTACATCTTGAGTTCCGGCCCCAACAAATTCAATTGGTCTGGAACCTAACGGAAACTCTATTCTGTAAAAATTCTTTCTGCTCGTTACAATGCGCGCTCCTTCCGGTAATGCTACATCGATCCCAAAATTGTCTCGGATCTTCTTTTGAACATTATGATTCTCTTCTCTCTTGAATTGCTTCATCAAACGAAACCATTCAATGTGATCGAATTCCTCGTGAACCGCCTTCATGCCTGTTTTACAAGCTTCAAGCACCTGGTTATAATCCTTTCCGATCACCTCGACCACCATTTGATCCCTTGCCCAAACATCCATTCTTTTGTTGATGTCGGCTTTAGCTCCTTTGTGTTTCGGATCAATATTGATAAATAAGGTGTTTCTGAATCGCTTTACTCCCTGTTCAAAGTGTGAAGGTGTACGATGGACCAACTCAAACGTTGCGACATCCGGAAAATACGGCATTATCCATTGTGTCAAACCCGTGTCCAAATGCGCCTTTATTTCTGAGTCCCAGATGAACTGATCACAAACAACCAAAATTTCACCTACTTTTCCTGTAACGGTAGGTCCAGAAACAGTGTACTTTGTTGATGAAGGGGAACAATTTTGAAAGGTCATCCAGGCAAGAACCCCCATAAAGATCAAAGTCAAATATCTCATAAGCTGCTTTTTTGGGATTTGCCTCAAATATCGGGCAAGGATTTTAACGAATGCGTATTCGTTGACCCACCTGTAGTCGGTTAATATTTATCCCTGGGTTTAAATTCTTTAACTGTGTTTGGGTCATTCGATGTTTCTCTGCAATTCTGCTGAAGGTATCCCCCGATTTTACATAATAGTATTTTTTGGCTTCAACCGGTTGTTGAACAACAGTCTTGTTCTCCCCTTTTACCTTTAAACGCTGACCCGCATAAATATTCGTTGTGCGCAGCGCATTCCATTCCATCAATTGTTCAACCGTAACCGCATATTTAGTGGAGATGGCATTCATGGTTTCACCTTGTTTTACAACATGGTAAAAATAGGGCTCGTTGTCGGTTGTATTATTTCCTCCATTCGTAACAACCTGATTGGTATCGGAGGTATCCTCAACCATAATGATCGGTTTCACAATGCTTTCAGGACTGTAAATCCTTTTTTCTAAAACATACAACGAATCCTCCAGGCCAACAAGTAGACCAATTCTGTCCAGTGGCCCGGTAATGCATTGAGATGGCACTGTTTGTGGAATGTAGGACGTTTTGTAGATCGGATTCAGTTCCTTGATCTCATCCAACGGCCAATTGATCAAGCGTTCGATCGTTGCCATATGAACTCCTCCGGTCAAACACATTGTGTCCAATGTAGAATGGTGATGCTTTGCCTCTGCAGGAATGATGTTGTGTTCTGCATGATAGGTCATCAAATAGGCAGCAGCAATAAAATTCGGAACATACCCCTGTGTTTCAGTCGGTAAAAAAGGTCTCACTTCCCAATACGTCGTCTTATTTCCAGATCTTCTGATGGCTTTATTGACATTTCCCGGACCAGCATTATACGCCGCAAGTACCAGATTCCAGTCTCCATAGATCCCGTATAGCTGCCTCAAATATCGACAAGCAGCATCTGTAGCCATTGCCGGATCCATACGTTGATCGATGTAAGAATTCTCCTTAAGTCCAAAATACAAACCTGTTCGGTACATGAACTGCCATAATCCTAAGGCTCCAGCTCTTGATTTTACTTGTGGTCTCAATCCAGACTCAATTACAGGAAGGTATTTAAGCTCGATCGGAAGACCGTATTCAGCCAGCTTTTCTTCAAATAAATCAAAATACAGACTAGATCTTCCCAATACCACCTTGATGAAACCTCTTCGTTTAGAAACAAAGAATTTGATCGTGGATAAGGTCGTTGCGTTGCAGTCCAAATGAAAAGGACTCATTTTATTCATCTCTTCCAAACGCTCACAATACACCTCATCAGAGAAGGTAGGAGCATCTGAAGGAAGGTAATTCAATTCGGCAATTAAAGAATCGTAGCTCTTTTTACCTGCATAATCCTTATAGAATAACAAAAAGCTTTGTTCTATTGTATTGATGAAAGCATCCTTGT
>SBFR01000063.1 GCA_006227105.1 Bacteroidota bacterium | reverse complement strand
CGATTGCCCTCTTGGTACAATAGTTACTTTAACCAAAGGAGATGCATGCTCAAGTAGCCAAGAAATTGTAGCGTGTCCAGCTTCATGGAAAGCAATTACTTGTTTTTCATCCTTCGTGATGATCTTGTTTTTCTTTTCAAGACCACCTACAATTCGATCTACAGCATCAAGGAAATCTTGTTTCTGAACGAATTTCTTCTCTTTACGAGCTGCAATAAGAGCAGCTTCGTTGCACAAGTTTGCGATATCTGCTCCAGAGAACCCAGGAGTTTGTCTTGCCAAGAAATCAATATCAATACCTGGCTCCAGTTTGATCGGCTTTAAGTGAACTTTGAAGATCTCCTTACGCTCGTTGATATCTGGCATATCCACGTAGATCTGACGGTCAAATCGACCAGCTCTCATCAAAGCAGAATCCAATACATCAGCTCTGTTTGTAGCAGCAAGGATGATCACTCCTGAATTAGTGCCAAATCCATCCATTTCCGTAAGCAACTGGTTCAAAGTGTTTTCACGTTCGTCATTCGAATTGAATCCATTGTTTTTTCCTCTTGCTCTACCTATGGCATCGATCTCATCGATGAAAATGATCGATGGGGCTTTTTCTTTCGCTTGTTTGAAAAGGTCTCTTACTCTTGAAGCTCCAACTCCAACAAACATCTCCACGAAGTCAGACCCTGACAATGAAAAGAATGGAACCTTGGCTTCACCGGCAACGGCTTTCGCAAGTAGGGTCTTACCTGTTCCAGGAGGTCCTACCAATAAAGCACCTTTAGGAATTTTCGCTCCTAACTCAGTATATTTCTTGGGATTCTTAAGGAACTCAACGATCTCTACGATCTCTTCTTTGGCACCTTCCAGACCAGCTACATCTTTGAACGTAACATTGGTCGTTTTACCTTTTTCATAGACCTGTGCCTTAGATTTTCCAATATTGAAGATCTGTCCTCCTGCACCACCAGCACCACCTCCGCCGGACATTCTTCTCATTACAAAGATCCAGATAACGATCATTAAACCAATAGGAAGTAAGAATTGTAGGATGCTTCCGATATAATTGATCTCCTCATCAGTAGTAAATTCAAGAAGGGGAATGGTTTCCTTATCCTCAGCACTCAGCTTGGAATTCTCTTCTTTGATCTTTTTATTGATCTCATCTACTTTTGATTCAAAGTTACCTGCATCGACAATGGTTAATTCATAAACCGGCTCTGATTGTCTCAAAGCTGAATTATTGTTCAAAGACTCCTTGATCGATTTTAGCTTCTTATCATTCGATTTCTTTACATATTCCTTTCCTTCAGGAGTAAGTTTGAAATCAACTCTAACTTTATTGATCAATTCAACTTCGGTAACATATCCTTGCTCAGCAAGATGATCGAAAGTGCTTTGGAATTTCACAGGGATACGTCCTACGGATCCACTGAAAAGTTGAAATCCGATTAAAGCAACCCCGATTATTGCATAAATCCAGTATATGGAAAAAGGATTCTTTTTTTTGTTTTGTTCTGACATCTTTTTACTTCATTATAAGTTGGGTACATCCGTGCGCACTGCATCCGCCCATAGATCTTCAAGATCATAAAAAGGACGCGCATCTTTGTAAAAGATATGTGCAACAACGTTGATATAGTCCAGAAGAACCCATTCTGAATTCGTCTTACCTTCTATATGCCAAGGTTTTTCTTTTAACTCTTTTCTTGTGTGTCTCGTAACCGTGTTACTGATACCTTCCACCTGAGTGCTTGATTCACCACTGCAGATCACAAAGAAGTCACATACTGCATTTGTAATTTCTCTTAGATCAAGAACGACGATGTCCTGAGCTTTGTTTTCCTGCATTCCCTCCACTATCGCATCACACAATACTTTTGAGTCAACTTCCTTATTTACCTTACGCATTCGCTGTTTTTAGAATGTACAAATCTAACTTTAAATTTTAACTTTACTCAACCGTATAACCCCCTGTCCTCTGATTTGTTTATGCAAATAGGTAAAAAAATCATATCGCTTGATTCGGTAGATTCCACCAACAATTTTGCTGCCAACCTCATAAAGGAGGGTAAAGCCATACATGGTCAGGTAATTTTGGCAGAAGAGCAAACGAATGGTAGGGGACAAAGAGCTGCGAACTGGTCCTCTGGCGGGGGATTAAACCTTTTGATGTCAGTTATTCTTCTTCAGGACAATATGTCAGCGAAAGATCAGTTTGATTTGATCATTGTCAGTTCATTAGCAGTTTCCGACCTTTTGAATGATCTGAACATTCCTTCAAAGATCAAATGGCCGAATGACATTTATGTCGATGATCAGAAAATTTCCGGGATGCTGATCGAAAACCAGGTTAAAAATGGTAACATATCAAGTACTGTTTTGGGTATAGGACTGAATGTCAATCAGATCGATTTTGAAGGTTTGGAAGCGATTTCGATCAGGCAAGTCAATGGAGAATTCTACTCCTTGAAAGAAATCGCACTGTCCCTTTGCTCGCGGATTGAGAAAAGAATGGACGAGTATTCCCGTTTAGGTATTGAAAATTTGAGGAAACAATATCTTTCCAGGCTTTATCAGATCGATGAATGGTGTTTATACCAAGATAACTCGGAACCATTCGAAGGAAAGATTACAGGTATAGATGCACAAGGATACTTGTTGATCGAAAACCGATCTGGGGAGACAACTCCATATGACATTAAAGAGGTAAAATTTCTTAAGCGAAATACTCTTTAAGTTTTTCTGACATCAGATTAAATAGCGCTGTTAAAGGCTTTTCCACCATCATTTTGAGGAACATGTTCACATCGCCATCGAATTCAATGTATCCCTCAGTAGAATCACCTTGCTCTTGAAGATGAATAGTTAGTTTGAACGAAAATGGAGCGCCTTGTCCAGATTTCATAAAGATCTTATTCAGTCCATCTTGTCCATCGTGGATCAATGGAATAATTACCCCGCCCTGAACTTTAAATGAACATTCAGAAGGAACCGCCTTCCAATCAGTAATTTTATCCTGCGGAAGCAAATGAATAAGGTTCTCGGCATTCAATAAAAATTCAACGATCTTTTCTCGATTTGCCGCAACGATTACCTTATTACTATCAATCCTCATGATGATTATTTTTTCCAGGTTTCAGGCTGATCTTTCCATTCTCTTAAAGATTGGAGATCATTCTCTGTAATGTATTCTTTTCGTAATGCTTCTTCGATCAAGAAATCATAGTTGGTAAGAGTTACGTATGGACAATTTGCTTCTCTGAATTTCTCATCAGCAATCTTAAATCCATAGGTGAATGTTGCCACAAGTCCTTTAACATCGAGTCCTGCTGATTTCAAAGCTTCAATGGCCTTAATGCTACTCCCTCCTGTTGAGATCAGATCCTCAATAACGACCACTTTCTGACCTTTTTCAAAGTGACCTTCAACCTGATTACCCATCCCATGTTCTTTTGCTGAGCTTCGTACATAGATAAATGGAAGACCAAGCTCCTGGGCAATAAGTGCTCCTTGAGGAATCCCTCCAGTAGCAACTCCAGCGATGACATCAGGTTTTCCAAAACATTCAACGATCGATTCTGAGTACGACTGTCGAATAAAGGTTCTGATGTTTGGATAAGAAAGAGTAACTCTGTTGTCACAATAAATAGGAGAATTCCATCCGGAAGCCCAAGTAAAAGGTGCGTTTGGTTGAAGTTTTACTGCTTTAACTTGTAACAGAAATTCGGCTACCTTTAGGGCTTTATCGTTATTAACTATCATAGCGGCCCAAATGTACGAAGTTTTTATAGACGACAGAAAGGTAATTTTTGCACAAAAAAGAGGTGTTATTAACGGGGGAGATCAATTTAAAGAGATGAAGGACCCTTATGTTGATTATCTAATGCCACAGGTGGAAATTGCAAAACCATTTGATCAACTTACTATTGAATTGGATGATTTGCCGAATGATTTTGAAACAATATTTTCAAAACATGATAAGGTAGATGCGGCCGGAGGAATAGTCAGAGCAGAAGACAAAAGTCTGTTTATCTTTCGGAACGGGAAGTGGGATATTCCAAAAGGAAAGGTTGATGAAGGCGAGGAGATAAAGGAAACAGCAATTCGTGAAATCGAAGAGGAATGTGGTATTTCAGGACTGGAAATTCGTTCCAAGATCTGCGAAACCCTTCACACGTATGATTATCATGGAATACCAACCATAAAGAAAACGTACTGGTTCTTTCTAACCACCAATAAGATAAAGAAAGGCATTCCTCAAGTTGAAGAAGGAATTACTGAAGTAAGCTGGATCGCTGATTCCGAACTGGAAATTGTTCGGTCAAATACGTTCTTTACGATCGACCACGTTCTTTCGAAATACCAAGTATTGAAGAAATAATTTTTTGTTAAAACTCATTTTTGGTAAAACTTTTGTTGTAATCTTACGAAACAAAACAATTTAACATGAAAACATTATTCATTGCCTTGATAGTTCTACTTGCAGCACCATCATTTGCTCAGGAAACAGTTGCGAAAGAAACAAAGAAAGAAGTTAAGAAGCCAGCTAAAGGACTTACGTTTACTAAATTGGAGATCGTTAGAAATGACATTCCTTATGGTTCGGATGAGTCATTTATTTTTGATTTCAAAAATGATTCTAAAATTCCAGCGATCATTCAAGGGGTTCAGACAAGTTGTGGTTGTACAGCTGCTGAAAAACCGTCAGAGCCTATCAAACCTGGTAAGAAATCCAAGATCGTAGTAAAGTATGACACAAAACGAGTAGGTAACTTTACAAAAACGATTACTGTTACTTCTAATGTTTCAGAACCAATTATCCTAACAATTAAAGGAACGGTTCTTCCTCAGGAAACAAAGGAATAAGATATTTCGAAAGAAAATGGAAAAGGTGGGGAATCCCACCTTTTTTTATTTAACTACGTGGAAGAACCCATGAAGAACAAATTGTGTTTTGCTCTCCTCGTGGTATTCATATTTTGTACTCTCTGGACTGACCTTATAAAAGTAAACGCCTTCGTCAACTTGTTTCCCATTGCTCAATGTGCCGTCCCAATCATTTTGATAATCGTCATTGGAATAAATCACATTGCCCCAACGATTCAAGATTACTAATGCTACCTGATCATAATCTTCGAGATTTTCAATAATGAAATGGTCATTCTGACCATCGTTATTCATTGTGATAACATTGGGCACGACGAGGTAACACTGGTTATAAACGAGTATCGGTTGTGATTGAATCGCTTTATAACACTGGTCGACTACGGTTACTGTATATATATTAAGATTTGGCTCCATGGAGCTCGGAAGGACAGTGATCGTATCGTTGCTTGGATACCCAAAATCCGGCTCCCACAGATAGGTATATGGGGGCACACCATTTTGTGCCAGACAATAGATTTGCGCGACCTCTCCACCTTCAGCACAGACGTTTATTGAATCAAGGCTGGCGATGGCAAGAGGAACATAATCAATTATGTTTACGGTTGTTGAAGTTGTGTCAAATGTGTTATTACATTCATTTGGAATCACAATGTTGAAAACGACGGTCTCCGTTCCTTCGGTTAATCCATCGAAAAGGGGTGTGAATCCAATTGTATCTGAGAACACACCTTGTTCAAGAATTAAAGTATCTGGGAGGTAGGTGTAGTCGATTCCGTTTTCAGCATCACCAGAGAGGAAAATTTGAACAGTCAATGATTCTGTCGTATCAGTTCTACTGACAATGAAGCCGGCAAAACCGCAGTCCTCAATGAGGTCCGGTGGGCCGATCAATTGCACTTCTAAAGGTATTTCAACATCACAAGCAACGACCCGATACCCAAATGTTCTCATGGTGGAATTGATCATGACGCCATCTCTCCATTCTTCCACGCAGACACCGATTACAAAATTCCCAAGCATGTTCGGGGTGAATTGCATCGCGCCTGTTTCCGAATCTATGGAAACTGTTGAGCCTGCTCCTAAAGGAACTGTTGCAGAAAATCCTGTTTCCCAAGTGATGGGAAAATAGGGTGGAGCACTTTCAGGATTTGGAATTACGTTGGTGATACTTCCGCCAAGCCAAGGGGAACACAAAGAATAAACGAGAGAATCGCCATCAATGTCCAACGCAGAATGGTCGAAATCTAAGGTATTGTTTGCACACAGGACAAGAGGTGGGTATTCTGTGAAATGGGCAGAATTGTTATATACGGATACCAACTGGCTTCCGGGAATAAATGTTGTAAGCGTAATCCCGTTGTCCTGAGGATTGATCATGTTCTGAATATTGTTCGCCCAGCAGCAGCGTTGGTAACTTATCACATATCCTTCTGGGTTCCATGGGAGTGTTACAATATCAATGTATATGGCCCTTTCGATACAAATATCATCTGGCGGTGTAACACAAGGATCGTCATAATTCAAAGGGAGGATCTCTGGTGTCGGGAGTGGTACTGATCGCGTCCAGTAAATGGTGCCATTTGGGTAAAATATGGTGTATTCAATAGGATCATCAAATTGGGTAGAACTGTTCTGACAATCCCTGTACAATTCGATTACAATACGATACATGTCGTTACCTAAAGAATCATAATGAATTTCTCCACCTACGAGATGCGATGCATTGACGTTTAGATAGTTAAAAATAAAGAGGGCAAGGGTCAGAAAGAATTTCTTCAGCATTGTGGTTACGATAACAGTGTGAAACCGAAAATAAAGGTTAACAGGGAGATAACCAAATCATCCTAAAATTCTCTTCTTCAAAATTTCGAAGAAAATCAATTGTGGAAGCCAGCTGAGGACAATGCACACAGCATATAGTTGAGAGGTAGGTTGATAAAAATAAAAAGCAATAGACATATTTATTCTCAGCCATATTGCACTGCTCAACAGAATATAGAAACGATGCATCCAAAGCTGATGAGCGTATAGCTCTTTTCGGAGGACACTCCTCCAACCATTCAGTATTGAGATAAGTGTTAGGCTAGTCAGAATTAAAAAAAGAATCGATGCCAGGTTTCCGGAGCTATTGAAAATACTGAGAATGTAACCTGTGGGGATCAATATTATTATGGCCATCAGGACGGTTACTTTTCCTATTGTTCGATGTAATCTTTCGTACTTTCTTTCTATTCGACCGAAGATCAAAATAGTGGACAGAATGATCAATACAGACGCTATGAAGCCATGAACAATAATTGTCCACCTTACAAAACGCACATTGTCCTCTTTTGTCAGTGTCAAATACCCATTTTGATAATTGGTATCCAGGTAGTGACCTGTGCGATAAAGAATCATTCCCGTAATCAGAATTACGAGAATAGATAAGACTATTTTAACCGGCCCAGACAAGAACTCTTCTTTGAGGTTTTAATTCAGATTCCTTAGTGGACCTTAAGGTCTTTTCTACATTTTGAAGAAAATAAATGTTTTGCTTTTCGATAGGTGTAAGGAGATGATCAACATTTTTAGAGACAGGTTTATACCATGAAAGTGATCTAAAATGTGAGTTGATCTTAGGATCACTAAAGATATAGCCGTGTCTGGCATAGATTTCATTGATCACGTAACGAATATCATTCGCAGTTAACTGATTGTATTCAACAACCCAACCATCGTATCCGTCATCCTCCCAATCACTGAAATTTGGTGAAACGGGGAATTTTGTAATGTTATTGATGTGTTGATCATTCTTCAAAAAACAACCTTTTAAATCCTTTTCTGAAAGTTTTTTGACGCTCGCCATTGGGAACAAGCATCCAGCATAAAGTGGCGTGATGGATCCGTTGTCATTAATTTTGAAATAATTGTACATGGTCATAGCGACAAACAAGGAGTCCATTCCCTTTTTGGCATATTCATTATCGTTAAAAATCCAGTATTCAATTTCGGCTATTGAATCGCCAATGAATGAAAAGGTATTCTCTCCGCATTCACTGCATTTGTTCTGAAGGCTATAGTCAGAGAATTCATTGAGCTTAACTTTTTTCTTCACCTTGTTTTTCTGATCAATTGATACCAGATATTGCTCCTCAGTCATCCAACCACGACCATCTACCCCCCTTTCATAAAATGAATAGAGCAGTGCTGTGTTGTTCTTTTTAGTTGTCTTGGCTAGTACTTTATTCGCTTTCAATTCTTCGATTCCAAGAGAGGAATCCTTTAGCATAACTCCTGTAACAAATTGAGGTACCACTCCAAGAGAATAGAGGAACGACGGGCTGACATATAAACCAGCATAATTCTCTTCCTTATATTCATCATTGAATAATTCCGTATTTATCCAAAGACCAAAATCTTCTGATTGAACGTCAATTTTTAGATTGGGCAACAAGGATCTATATCCGGGAAAATCCTCTTCATTAATTTTTTTAACTGTACCGTCATCGTATAATTTTTCATAGAGATCACCTTTTTTACCTATTGCCAGGTAACCCATAATTTGACTCGGAAAGATCTGATCATATGTTGATCCTACAAAACGTTTGTTCAAATAGTCAAAAAGCCGATATCCCTTTGTGTCTTTAACTTCAACGTATCCATAGGCGATTTGACCTGGATTCCCGATTTTTGAATATTCAGTGGGCAGTAGGGTGTCACCGTCCGATCCTACCAATCCAAACTTTAAAGTTTTGAGTACTTTGGAATCATGCAGGGAGTAGAGATCAAATTTTTTATTCGCAGATACGAATAGGTTTCCATCTTGGGTTATACATAAGAAAGGAAGGTGTTTATGTTTTCTACTAGCCCTCTGGAAATCTGCAAGTGCAGAATTGGGGAGATTTACACCCGGTCTGGAAAAAGTGACCGGTTCTCTTGGCGATTGATCTTCAGGTTTACTTTTTTCAACTTTGACTTTCTTGATCTTTTTTCCGTTGCTCTTGTTGTCACAAGAGGAAACGACAATTGAGATCATTGCAATTATTACAAAGAATACCCTCATTTCTGCTAATCTATTTTTTGGTTAAAACCGTAGCACTTGCTTGTGCAGTTGGCATAATAACAATATCGTTTATGGTAACGTGTGAGGGTCTGCTTGCAACAAACCAAACTGTTTCCGCAATATCCTGAGCGACAAGTGGATCATAACCATCGTATACTGAATCTGCAGTTTTCTGATCACCCTTGAATCGAACGATGGAGAATTCTGTTTCAGCAGCCCCAGGTGCTATGTTTGTGACCTTTATCCCATACTCTACCAGATCGATTCGCATTGCTCTTGAAAGGGCATCAACAGCGTGTTTTGAAGCACAATACACATTTCCTCCGGGATAAACTTCCTTTCCTGCAATACTAGCGATATTAATGATCTGCCGACCTGGTTGAAGTTTTAAATATGGAACCACAGCTTTTGTAACATATAGTAGTCCTTTGACATTCGTATCGATCATTCGATTCCAATCATCTGTAATCCCCGAATCAATTGGACCCCTGCCAACAGCCAGGCCGGCATTATTGATAAGAATACTGATATTATTTTTGATCGGATCGGGTAAAGACATGACGGCGTTGTTCACCATTTGTTCATCACGAACATCCATAACAAGAGACTGTACATCCACATTATACTTTTCTTTCAGCTCATTCTGAAGGGAAAGAAGACGGTCCTCTCTTCTTCCGATGATGATCAATGGATAACCTTTGGATGCAAATAGGCGAGCGCATGCTTCTCCAAAACCCGATGTCGCACCAGTAATGAAAACAAAATCATTCATGTCTGAATATTTTTTTTAGGATCAATTATAATGCAAGCCGCCAATACAAGAGCCAGCTGGGCCGGAAATCTGTATCTCGCAATTGCTCCAATTACCGGTGTTGTCCACCCGATTAAAAGGAACAAAGCCAAGGCAAAAACAATAAGTGAAAAATAGATATTTTTTTCATCAAATGAGAGTATTCTCCTCCGTAGAATTGAGAATAAAAACAGAAAGAAGATCAACCAAAGTTCAATAAACGAGGGGAATTTGAGCCAGCTACCTTTATCTGTAGGGAATGGTCTTAACATGCTGAAAGAGAATGCCTCCGGTATGTTTTTGATCATTTGAGCCGGGTCTTCAAGTATAAGTGTCGGTTCAATATAGCTTTCACATCCAACCGAATGAAAGGCTAGCTTCCATGGTGTGGTGTTTGGTTTTAGCTTTACCGGTATTGGTCTTTTTACCTTTCCAAAATAAATGATGTACCCATCTGTGGGCTCGGTTAGATACACATCGCCATTATCATAGCGAAGTAGTTTATTTTGGTCAGGAGTAATATAGTAGTAAAGTGAATCACTTAAAACATGGATTCCTCCTTTTCCAACATTGTTGAAGTCAAACTGTTTCCTCGAGATATAAGTCACTGTATTTTTTCCAAACGAAGGAATAACTGCAAATGCCCCAGCGATGATCAGAAGAAAGCTTATGGAAGCGATTATAACCCTTCCACGGGAGATGTATTTGAGAATCAAGTAAAACAGAAAGGCGGGTATTGCACAAAAAAGGATATATGGCTTGAACATAAAGCTTAAAAGAAGTCCAAGTGAACCGAAAATAATTTTCCTGAACACAGACATTGAATTATCTATAATGGCTCTTAAGAGCAGGGTGATACCGAGAAACATGAATGGTTCTTTCAGAATTCCTGATGTCCAAAAAAGAGTACTCGGTACAAGAATAAGGATCCAGAAGAAAAGCACTGAAGAAAGTGAAGTAAACCTTTTGAAGGTTAAATACAGGTGTTTAGTTGACAGCAACGATATAGCAGCCACAATTAGCATGTGTACGGTTTCACGATGAAAGGAGATGAAATGGATCAGACTATGTACGCGTAACACATTTTTTGAATCATTGATCAGGGTTAAATTACCAACATCCCAGTGATTGGTTTGGGATAAGTAATGATGGATGATCTCTTTAGATTCGCCAATTCCGGTCAGAAGTTTGAGATAATCGATAGGAGATATGCTAAAAACATCAAAAACGATCCGGCTTTCTCTCATAAAGGCTCCAGCGTCAGCAGAAAGTGCTCCTCTGCCATAATGGGCAGAATAAACGAAAATGAAAAAAATACCTGCTAAAACTTTTATTAGATAGGCAAATGAAAAAGTCCAATTCCCTAGATCTTTAATTTTCAGGATACCAACATGTCTGAATGCCAGGAAGATGAGCAGGAAAATGAAGATATCGTAAAAGATCACACTATCAATTTGTCGTAAAAATAGAAATAACTACGGATTGATTGTGGTCAATTTGTCTTTGATTCAGGTCATTCTGTCAGTAAAATGACCATGGCACAAAGATTGAAAAATGCACTGCACAAATTGAAATTATTATGAGAACAGGGCAGATCAACGTGCAAACGGAAAATATCTTTCCGATCATTAAAAAGTTTCTTTATTCAGACCATGAGATCTTTTTAAGAGAATTGGTTTCAAATGCTGTAGATGCGAGTCAGAAATTGAAAGTGCTGGCGGCAAACGGCGAGTATAAGGGAGATCTTGGTGAATTAAAAGTGGAAGTAATTCTCGACAAGGAGAATAAAACGCTTACGATCAGAGATCGAGGAATTGGTATGACAGCTGATGAGATCGATAAATACATTAATCAGATCGCTTTTTCAGGTGCTGAAGAATTTGTTCAACAGTATAAAGGAAAAGAAGGAGCAGAACAGATCATTGGTCATTTTGGACTAGGATTCTATTCTGCATTTATGGTTGCAGAAAAGGTACAGATCCGAACCTTATCAAGACATGAAGGGTCTCAGGCAGTGCAATGGGAAAGCAACGGTTCTCCCGAATATACCATTACAGAAATTGAAAAAGATGATCGTGGGACGGACATTGTTCTATACATAGCTGAAGATTCAATGGAATTTCTTGAGAAATCAAGAGTTGAAGGGATTCTAACAAAGTATTGTAAGTTTTTACCGGTTCCGGTTTTCTTTGGAAATAA